>CACZNR010000222.1 GCA_902782475.1 uncultured Eubacteriales bacterium | reverse complement strand
GAACCAAGTATGTTCATTCCATCGCCAGAATTAAGATGGCATTCTTTTTGTAGATGAACGACACCAGTTCTTTGAAACGTTCTTCTATACCTGAAATATCAAATATCCTGTGTCTGAATCTTGGCAGAAAACAAAGTGGTAGTTAATGAACGATACAGTGGTCATTGTACGTTTATATTGATTTTCCATGTGTATAATATATCATGCTATGTACACTTATGCAGGCATAATCGTATTATCAAAATGAAAGCCGCCTTTCATCCCACCACTAGAGTAGTGGGCTTTCCCGGCGCGTAATACTGTAAGGATCTTAAGGAGGTGGAAAATGATACACATATATGACGGAGACGGTAAGGGAAAGACATCTGCAGGGCTTGGAGCACTTATCCGTGCGCACGGAAGCGGCATGAAGACCATTGCTTTCTTCTTTCTTAAAAATGCTGTGAGCTCAGAGCTTTCCTCCCTTGTGGACCTTGAGATACCATTCCAGGTATCCTATGCTGACAGCACTTACTACTGGGACATGGATGATGAACAGAAGCAGGACTTCCTGAAAAGGCAGAAGGAACTGTTTGCTGCCGCATGTTCATATGTAAAGAATAATGAGAACAGGGTGATACTTCTGGATGAGATACTGGATCTCCCGCAGATGGGCATAATAAGTGACGATGAGATAGCAGACCTTCTCTCCGGCTGCAGGAACGAGATCATCCTGACAGGCAGAGACGGCAGCAGGTTTGAACAGATGGCTGACTACTATTCACACATCACCAAGGTAAAACATCCCTATGATCAGGGACACGAAGCCAGAAAAGGCATTGAATACTGAAAAGGACCGTGCGGTGCACGGCCCTTTTTCTATATATCCGAGTTTACTTTGTGTCCTTTGATATCTCACCATTCTCTACTGCAGCTATGGCATCCTTTGATATCTCAAGAGTTGTCTTGTCAGGTCCTGTCTCTATGACTATGAGATCTTCCTTGATGGAAACTACTCTTCCATAGATGCATCCGATGGTCTTGATACGGTTGCCGACCTTAAGTCCCTCAAGCATCTCCTTGAACTTCTTGTCCTTCTTCCTCTGAGGGATGACCATAATGAGAACGCTCGCTATGAGTATTATTATAACTGGTAGATATGTTGCAACACTTTCAACAAAATTTGCTGGCACTTGAATTCACCTTCCTTATATCTTTTGATCCGTACAATATTATTGCAAAAATAAACGCTGTTTTCAACCGGGTTTTTCCGTCAGCTGTCCATACCGCCTTCGGCATAGCCCATTTCCATGAGTTTCTCTTTCTTGTACTCTGTGAAATAATCCCCTATTATGGCTTCTCTTATCTCCTTCATGAGGTTAAGTGAGAAATGTATGTTGTGTATGGAAAGGAGCGTAGCTCCCAGTATCTCACCCATGGTCACAAGATGTCTTATGTATGCCCTTGAAAAATTCCTGCAGGCATAGCAGTCACACTTTGTGTCAAGGGGACCGAAGTCTTCCTGAAACTTGGCGTTTCTCATATTGAGCTTTCCTGAGCTCGTAAGTGCAGTTCCCATCCTGGCAGTCCTGGTCTGGAGCACGCAGTCGAACATGTCGACTCCTCTCTCCACTCCCTCAAGCAGACAGTCAGGAGAACCCACTCCCATGAGATACCTTGGCTTGTCCTTGGAGATATATGGCATTATGGTATCGAGCATCTCGTACATGACAGGCTTTGCTTCACCTACGCTTAGTCCTCCTATGGCATTTCCCGGAAAATCCATGGCCACAGTTGCCTTTGCACTCTCGATCCTCAGGTCCTTGAACATGCCTCCCTGTATTATGCCGAAAAGTGCCTGGGCGTCATTATGCTTTGCCGCCTTGCATCTCTCTGCCCATCTCAGTGTCCTTTCCATGGACTTTTTTACATAGTCATAGTCCTTGTCATGTGCAGGACATTCGTCCAGGGCCATTATGATGTCTGCTCCGATGTCACTTTCTATCTGCATTACCTTCTCAGGAGTGAACATATGGGCACTTCCGTCTATGTGGCTCCTGAATTCCACGCCCTCCTCGGAGATCTTTCTGAGACCGTCAAGAGAGAACACCTGGAACCCGCCGCTGTCAGTAAGTACAGGGCCATCCCAGTTCATGAACTTATGTATGCCGCCTGCCTTTTTAATGAGGCTCTCACCGGGTCTCAGATAGAGATGATACGTATTGGCAAGAAGGATCTGGGTCCCGACTTCCTTTATCTGTACAGGTGTAAGGGCCTTGACACTTGCCCTGGTCCCTACAGGCATATAGATAGGCGTCTCTATGTCTCCGTGGGGCGTATGAAGTATCCCTGCCCTTGCTCCGGTCCTTTTATCTTCTTTTATAAGTTCAAATTCAAACATGTTCCGTTCCTTCAGTATTTTTATGTTGACCTGCATATTATTACAGATACCTTCAAAGTTTTCAACTTGCAAAGGCACAAAAATAGACATCCTCCCCCGCCTAGAGATCAAGAGAACTATCTTTATTGTTGAACAAAGAGATTAATTGTGGCAGGTTTGGATGTCTACAAAATATATTCTCAGGAGTTACCGAAATTCTCGTATCTCCTGACTTTCTTCTCTATGAGTGTCCTGTCATACTTTCCGGTCTTCATGAAGGAATCTGTCATCTCACGGTCCGGAAGTCCTGATCTGCCTCCGATGCTGGTACACTTGATGGCAGCCACTGCATTTGCAAACTCAGCAGCATCCATAGGATCCATTCCGTCTGCCAGGGCATACAGGTATGCACCATGATATGTATCCCCGGCTCCTACGGTATCAACAACATCCACCTTGTAGCCCTTTGCATATCTGAAGCCTTCCTTGCAGTAAACAGCTGAACCCTTGTCTCCAAGTGTGAACACCACTATCTCAGGACCATGCTTTGAAAATTCGCGAAGATTCTCCTCGAGCCTGTCCAGGTCTTCACTGGCACCTTCTCCAAAAACGGCATTGTAATAGAACTCTGAGCCTATGAAGATGTCTATCTTGTCAAGGTTGCTCTGGGTAAGCTCACTGTATCCGTCAGCGTCTATTGCCACCTTGCCGCCGCCCTCGTGCATTATCTCAGCCATCTTTACGGAGATGGGTCCCATATTCTCCAGATGGAGTATATCGTGCTGTTTTATGAAGTCCGCATCGATATCATCCTCTGTAAAGGGACGCTGTCTCGGGGATCTTGCTATGATGTTCCTTCCCTTTGTGACCTGGTCTGAGAGCACCACGGAGAAACCGTTGCTGCCGTCCTGCATCACATGGGAAGTGTCTATCCCGTAGAACTTGAAATCCTGGATCAGGAAATCACCATAGGTATCCTTGCCTGCGATACCTATCATGGATGCCTGTCCGCCAAGCTGTCCCACTGCTGCAAGGGCTGTGGCTACCTTGCCTCCACCCTGCCAGCTTGTTATCTGTATCCTGGCTCCTTCATCCTTTTTTGTGGGAAGATGATCTATTCCAACAAGAAAGTCCATGAAAGGAGCTCCATATCCAACGATCTTTTTCATTTTGAGCTCTTTTCTGTTTTCTGATAAGGTGCGGGGATGTCCCCGCACCGTCAAATCATTATCATACGTCCTGAAGGTCTACAGTTACTCTGTATGCATCAGGTGTTGCTGCTTCCTTGAATGCTCTCTGCATTTCCTTGAGAGGTATCAGTTTGTTCTCCAGCGAGAATGAAGGATCAACTATCTTGTGGGAGATGAGGTAAGCTGCATCAGCAAAGTCTGACACGTCTCCGCTCATGGTTCCGATTATCTCTATCCTTCTGTAGTGTATCTCGTTAGGATTGATCTGCCACTCCGGTACAGGGTATCCT
>CACZNR010000221.1 GCA_902782475.1 uncultured Eubacteriales bacterium | reverse complement strand
TCCTGTCCTCATGAGATATGATGGCAGTGCTGCCCTTTCTGGCGGTTCCTTTTCCACATTTCCTGCAAGTATGTCCTTTGCGCCTGCAATAAGGTCTTTAGCTATGTCACACGGGATGTCGATGTTTCCGTGGGATGGAAGGATGACATCATATGTATCGTGGTATCTGCGTTCAAGCATCTCCAGTGAACAGATGTATGCATCCATGTTCCGTCCTTCACCGAACATGTATATGGGGCCGTACTGCAGGGTATCGCCTGATATGAGCGTCCTTGACCTGCGGTCAAGTAGCATTATGCTTCCGGGGGTGTGTCCCGGTACATGTATGATCTCCCAGCATGAGGATCCAAGATCTATAACGTCTCCATGAAACAGAGGGAGAAGGCCGTTGGAATCTGCAGATAATGCATACCTGTCAAAATCGGAAGGATGTATGTATATGGTGTCAAAATAATGATTTCCACCTGTATGATCCCGGTCTGCATGGGTATTTACTACAAATATTTCCTTGTCAGTAAGTTCCTCCGTTATCTTTTTCAGGTCGAAGTTCCCAAACCCTGTATCCACCAGCATGTCACGGTCTCTGCCGTGTACAAGGAACATCCTGACTCCTATGTTTTCAATGATAGTTATCTCGTCACTGTACTTGTGTACAGAATAATTATCACGCATGTCGAGCCTCCGCATATCAGTATTTGAGGGCAGGCCTCATTGACTTTTCCCATATAAATTATACAATTTTCTTATAGAAACATATATCGTCAGGGAGAAATATAATGGGCTTAACAGGAATGGATGAGCAGGTGCTGGAGGCACTTGGAAAAGAACACAGGATTACTGAGATGGATATCGGAAGTGATGCGATCCTTAAAAAGAAGGGCATGCGCTTTCATGTCAGAAGGTTCAGCATCGAGGGCGTCGGAAATCTCTGCATAATGGACATGACCGCCATGCTTGGTCTTATGAAGATGCAGACCATTATCCTTTCAGCGGATGAGAAGGATGTACCGCTTATGGATCTGGACATCGTTAAGGCAATGGGAAAAATGACCTGGATAGTTGAACTTTACGATACTGAAGTCTCATTCAGGAATGACGGGCTCCTTGAAAGATGTGGCATCATAAAGGAGAAGGACAGTGACCTGGAAGACCATGTGACAGGAAAGTACTGGTTCGATGATCTGAGATATCCATGCTCTTACTCAAAGAAGACAAAGGGATACAGTAAAAGAGCAGAAATGAGCTGCAGGGGCTATATCGATGCATACATGGATGAACTGAAAAAGGCTCCTGTATGCGACAGGGAAAAGAAAAGAGAAAAGATTGCATATTTTGCAGAAGGACTATATAAGAGCGATGGACCGGCAGTCAGTCAGATGAAGAGGCTGTTCGGAGAAGAGACTGCAAAGAGACTGGTGCTTGGACATATGTACAATGTAAGGGACTGAGCTTTTTCTAAGAAAGGATCGTTACTGATGAACAGAAAGCCTATAATTGCGCTGATGTACGATTTTGATAATACGCTGTGCACTAAGAACATGCAGGAATATACATTTATTCCTGAGGTGGGGATGACGACGGAGGAGTTCTGGAAGGAATCAAATTCACAGAGCAGGGAAAAGAACATGGACGGGATCCTTTCCTACATGTATGTCATGCTTGAAAGGGCAAAGGCCAGTAAAAAGAGCATCAGAAAAGAAGCTTTTATGGAGCTTGGAAAAGATCTGGAGTATTATCCGGGAGTAACGACATGGTTCTCCAGGATAAATGAGATAGGCAGGAGCCTCGGAGCCCAGATAGAACACTACATAATATCATCAGGCCTTCGTGAGATAATCGAAGGATCAAAGATCTTCCATGAATTCAAGGAAGTGTTCGGATGCGAATTTCTCTATGATGAGAACGGCATAGCCTGCTGGCCAAAGAATGCAGTCAACTATACTACAAAGACACAGTTCATATTCAGGATAAACAAGGGAGTCCTTGATATCTCAAACGACTATGATCTTAACAGATTCACTCCTGAAAGGGAAAGAAGGGTCCTTTATCACAATATGATATACATAGGGGATGGACTTACGGATGTTCCCTGCATGAAACTTGTAAAACTGAATGGCGGACAGAGCATAGCTGTATATAAGAAGGATGACCGCAAGACCTGTGAGGACCTTCTTTCAGTAAACAGAGTCAACTTCATAGAACCGGCTGACTACAGGAAGGGTAAACCCCTTGAAAAGACAGTCACGGAGATAATACGAAAAATGGTGGCACAGGACGTGCTGTTGCAGAAGAGCAAGGAACAGTTTGAGTCTCTTTATATATAACCAAAAGCGAAATAGAGAAAAATTTATCGAAAAATTAGCACTCACCTATTGACAGTGCTAACAATTAGTGTTATAACATAATCGTAAAGAGAATC
>CACZNR010000220.1 GCA_902782475.1 uncultured Eubacteriales bacterium | reverse complement strand
TATGAGCGTGCATCCACATCTTCTTTACGTAACTGTACGACCGCATAGGGTGTATCTCCATTCTCATCCTTGAAACCAACAGGCTTAAGCGGGCCAAAGAGAAGTGTCCTGTATCCCCTCTTTGCCATGACTTCCACTGGCATGCATCCTTCAAAAACATTATCATCTTCAAAATCCTTGAGTTCAGCACATTCAGCATTTATAAGTTCCTGATAGAACCTGTCATACTGTTCCCTGTTCATGTAACAGTTGAGATAATCGGAACCCTTTTCATAACGGGATCCGTGAGATACTTTTGACATATCGATACTGGATGCATCGACTATGGGTGCAGCTGCATCAAAGAAGTGAAGATATTCATCCGAATCGATATAGGAAGCTATGGCCTTTGTAAGACCCTCACTTGTAAGAGGGCCTGTCGCTATGATGGTTATGCCGTCATAATGAAGGTCAGTATATTCCTCATTGATTATCCTGATATTATCAAAGGAACGTATCTTCTGGGTTATGATATCAGAAAAATCATATCTGTTTACTGCAAGGGCTGTACCCGCCGGTACGCTGGTCCTGTAGGCTGTATCTATTACGATGGAATCAAGTCTTCGCATCTCTTCTTTCAGAAGGCCTACTGCATTTTCGATATTGTTGGACCTGAAGGAGTTTGAACATACGAGTTCTGCAAAACCTTCCGAATGGTGTGCAGGTGAATACTTTTTGGGCTTCATCTCATAAAGCTCAACTTCAACACCCCTTTTTGCAAGCTGATAAGCTGCTTCACATCCGGCCAGTCCGGCTCCTATTATCCTTACAGGTCTTTTTGTCATATATTACTCCTTGGAGGCTGAACTTCTCTTGTTTGAAGAACATTCGTCATTTGAGCACTTCTTGTATGTCCTTCCCCTGAAATTCTTAAGAACCATGTAACTTCCACACACAGGGCACTTATCCGTCAAAGGCATATCCCAGGATACAAAGTCGCAGTTAGGATAGTCACTGCATCCATAGAACGTCTTTCCTCTCTTGGAACGCTTTACGACTACTTCCTTTCCGCATTTAGGACATGGTGTCTCTATCTTCTTGATTATGGGCCTTGTATTCTTGCATGTCGGATAATTTGAGCATGCAATGAATTCTCCGTATCTTCCTACTTTTATTACCATAGGAGAGCCGCATTTCTCACAGATCTCACCTGTAGGTTTATCTGGTATGGAGACATGTTCAACTGTCTTCTGTGCAGTTTCAAGTTCCTTTTCGAAAGGACCGTAAAAATCCTTGATTATCTTTTTCCAGTCGTTTCCTTCAAGCTCAACTGTATCGAGCTCGGATTCCATGTTTGCTGTGAATTTTGCATCAACTATGTCTGGGAAACTCTCTTCCATAAGCTCTGTAACTACGAAACCAAGATCCGTAGGAACAAGAAGCTTCTTTTCCTTTTTCACATATTTCCTGTCCAGTATGGTTGAGATCGTCGGTGCATATGTGGATGGCCTTCCGATCCCCTTTTCCTCAAGAGTCCTTACAAGAGAAGCCTCTGTATATCTTGCAGGAGGAGCAGTAAAGTTCTGCTTTGGTTCTATGTCTTTTAAGAGGACCTTGTCACCCTGTTCCATAGGAGGCATGGAGTTATTTATGTCACTGTCGCTTTCCTCAGTCACATCCTTATAAGCAGCAAGATATCCCGGGAACCTAAGCTTCGAAAAATTAGCCTTGAATATGTAGCCGTTGTTCCTTATATCGTATGACATTGTGTCATACTTTGCAGGAACCATCTGGCTTGCCATGAACCTGGTATATATAAGGTTATACAGCTTATACTGATCGGCATTGAGCTTGTCCTTCAGCTTTTCAGGAGTATATTCAATATATGAAGGCCTTATGGCTTCATGTGCGTCCTGTGCATTTCTGTTTCCGGTATATACGTTTGGCTTATCCGGATAATACTCTGCGCCGTAATTTGAAAGGATATGTTCCTTAGCTGCAGCTCTTGCTTCATCAGAGATCCTTGTAGAGTCAGTACGCATATATGTAATAAGACCTACAGTCTGTGTTCCAAGCTGTACACCTTCATAAAGTGTCTGGGCCACCATCATAGTCTTCTTTGTGGTGAAATTGAGTTTTCTGGAAGCATCCTGCTGAAGTGTACTTGTCGTAAAAGGCGCAAAAGCCTTCTTCTGTCTTGTTGATTTCTTCTTATCAGAGATGGAATATCCATCCTTATCAAGAGCAGATATGATCTTATCAACTTCATCCTTTGACTTCGGTACGACCTTTTTTGAAGATGTGCCATAGAAATTTGCCTTGAAAGCATTCTTACCGTTCACATCAGTAAATACAGTACCTATTGTCCAGTATTCTTCCGGCTTGAAGTCATTTATCTCCCGTTCCCTGTCAACTATGATCTTTACTGTAGCGGACTGTACCCTTCCTGCGGATAGGCCTTTTCTTACCTTTGCCCACAGAAGCGGAGAAAGCTTATATCCTACGAGCCTGTCAAGGACACGTCTTGCCTGCTGTGCATTTACTTTATCCAGATCCACCTTGCCAGGGTTCTTAATGGCTGAGCTTACTGCATTTTTTGTGATCTCATTGAACTGTATCCTTGCAACGTTTGGCTGTTCATTCTGGATGGTATTTTCAATATGCCATGCTATGGCCTCACCTTCACGGTCAGGGTCCGTTGCGAGATAAACCTTCTTTGCCTTTATCGCCTGTTTTTTAAGATCGTTCAG
>CACZNR010000219.1 GCA_902782475.1 uncultured Eubacteriales bacterium | reverse complement strand
GGGACCGTGCCTGAAGGAGCACCTGCAGTTCCGGCCGAGAAGGAATATGAATACGGTGCAGCAGTACCTAAGGCAGAAGTACCTACACTTACAGGATATACCTTCAGCGGCTGGACAACAGAACCTGAAACCATGCCTGATGAAGACGTTGTAGTAAAGGGCTCATGGACGATCAACAGCCATAAGGTGACATATAAATATGAGGGAACAGTACCGGAAGGTGCACCTGCAGTACCTGCAGAAGCAACTTATGAGTATGGTGCAACAGTGCCTGCTGCAACGGTACCTGAGCTCGAAGGATATACATTCACAGGCTGGACAGGTGAAGTCACAACAATGCCTGATAACGATGTAACTGTCACAGGCACATGGACGATCAATTCATATAAGGTCACCTATGAGTACGAAGGAGAAATTCCGGAAGGCGCACCTGCACTTCCTGCAGAGGCGACTTATGAGTATGGAGCATCAGTACCTAAGGCAGAAGTACCTACACTCACCGGATATACCTTCAGCGGATGGAAAACTGAACCTGAAACAATGCCTGCTAATGATGTTGTAGTAAAGGGTTCATGGACGATCAACAGTCACAAGGTGACATATCAGTATGAAGGCGATGTTCCGCAGGGAGCACCTGCAGTTCCTGAAGAAAAGGAATACGAGTATGGCGCAACAGTGCCTGCAGCAGAGGTACCTGAGCTTGAAGGATATACCTTCGAAGGGTGGACAGGCGAAGTCGATACGATGCCTGACAATGATGTTACCGTAACAGGAAAGTGGACGGTCAATACACATAAAGTCATCTATGAGTACGAGGGTCAAGTTCCACAAGGTGCACCTGCAGTTCCTGAAGAAAAGGAATACGAGTATGGCGCAACAGTGTCTGCAGCAGAGGTACCTGAGCTCGAGGGATATACTTTCTCCGGCTGGACAGGTGAAGTTGATACAATGCCTGATGAAGATGTAACAGTTACAGGTTCATGGACGATCAACAGTCACAAGGTGACATATCAGTACGAGGGTCAAGTTCCACAAGGCGCACCTGCAGTTCCTGAAGAAAAGGAATACGAGTATGGTGCAACAGTACCGGCGGCAGAAGTACCAGAACTTGAAGGATATACCTTTGAAGGATGGACAGGAGAAGTCAGCACGATGCCTGACGAGGACGTAGAGGTTACAGGTAAGTGGACGAGAGAGATTAGGACCATAACCATCAATGTCATCGGTAATACAGAAACTGTGACCTACAATGGTTCTGAACAGAGCGTAACCGGATATGGACTTGATTGTGACAGCGATCTGTTTGATCCGGACAAGGTAGTGTTCGATGGAGAAGCTTCTGCGAAGGGAACTGATGCAGGTACATATGAGATGGGACTTAGTGCGGAACAGTTCAGTTATGATGACGATGCGATCACAGCAGTCTTTGAGATCACTGATGGATGGCTGAAGATCGAAGAAGAAGAGGAAGAGACATTCGTCATAACATATGATCTCAACGGTGGTACTTATGATGGAAAACAGGGTACTATTGAAGAAGAATATCCTGCAGGAACAGTAATATCGATTCATGAAGCACCTGAAAGGGAAGGCTATGAATTCACTTACTGGAAGGGCTCAGAGTATCAGCCAGGCGATTCTTATACTGTAGAAGGAGATCATACCTTTACTGCGCAGTGGAAGAAGAATGAAGAAGAGCATCATACACCAAAGACTGGTGATGAGAGTAATCTGGGACTTTGGATGGCACTTATGATAATAAGCCTGATGAGTCTCGGTGCAATGTTCTTCCGCAGGAAAAACGCTGAATAATGATTTGAGGCGTATTTAGACCAATAAAGATAATGGCACTTTGGATAGAATCCCAAAGTGCCATTTTATCTGTTTCCTATATGACCGATATGATCAAGGAACCATCATGCATCATAAATTATGTTTTCGATAACTTCCTGACATTTTTCGAGAGACTGTACCGGGATGAATTCAAATCTTCCGTGCATATTCTCTCCACCTGTAAATATGTTTGGACATGGAAGACCCATAAATGACAGCTGAGCACCATCCGTTCCACCCCTTATGGGGTCGACATGCGGAGTTACTCCTGACTTGATCATGGCATCCTTGGCTTTTTCTACAATGTACATATGATCGAGCAGGATCTCTTTCATATTTCTGTAACTGTCCCTGATGTCAAGAACAATGGTATCAGCACCATATTTCCTGTTCAGATAATCTGCGATATCAAGGAAATTCTGTTTTTTCTTTTCGAGTTTTTCTGAATCATGATCTCTGAGTATATAGTGAAGTTTAGTCATCTCAACATTGCCTGAGATCTCGTTCAGGTGTGAAAAACCTTCGTACTTTTCTGTAAATTCAGGTCTTTCGAAGGTCGGGAGAAGGGACTGGAACTCCATTGCTATGAGTATTGAATTCTTCATCTTTTCCTTGGCTGAGCCTGGATGGATATTCTTTCCGTTTATCTTTACTGTGGCAGCTGCAGCATTGAAATTTTCGTATTCTATGCCACCTATGGTGCCACCGTCAACGGTATACGCGTAATCTGCTCCGAATCCTTTTACATCAAACTTAAGAGGCCCTCTTCCTATCTCTTCATCAGGAGTAAATGCAAGCTTTATGGTTCCATGAGGTCTGTCACCGTTTATGACTGTCTCAGCAGCGGACATTATGGCAGCGATCCCTGCCTTGTCATCAGCTCCAAGAAGTGTCTTTCCGTCAGTAACTATGATATCATTTCCTATGTAAGTGGAAAGTATCGGATAATCGTCAGGGGACAGATAGATCTTTTCTGCTTCGTTGAGAAGGATGTCCCCACCCTGATAGTTATACTCAATGCGTGGATTTACATCTTTTCCGGATGCGTCAGGAGAGGTGTCCATATGTGCTATCAGTCCTACCACCGGAGCATCTGCTTTAGTCCCGGGTATCGTTCCGTAGACATAGCCATATTCGTCCATGAAAGCATCCTCTATGCCAAGTTCTTTCATCTCGTCAACGAGAGCCTGTCCAAGGACTTTCTGGCTGGATGTGCTGGGGATGGTCTCGGAGTTCTCATCACTGGTGGTCTCAAATCTTACATATTTAAGTAATCTTTCTACTACATTCATTTTGAATCTCCTTATAGGATAATGTCCATAATATGATAAACTTATTATAGCATTAAACATTAACATCAATCAGGAGAACAGAAAATGTTAGTACTTATCGACAATGCAAATCTTTATGAGATAGAAGAGCTCTATAATTCCTATCCATATGATGGCGTGACCACGAATCCTACTATACTGAGAAATGAACATCAGGACCCGCTCAAGCTCCTCAAGAGCATAAGAGAACTTCTCCCTTCTGATTCCCAGCTGCATGCACAGGTCATTTCTGACACGACTGAAGGGATAATTGAAGAGGCACATTTTATGCTGGATGCGATCTCACCTGATCTTTTCATAAAGATACCTGTATCTGCTGAGGGTCTGAGAGCGATCCATAAGCTGAAACAGGAAGGTGTAAACATAACGGCTACTGCAATATACACTGCAATGCAGGCCTTCATGGCAGGAAAGGCAGGAGCAAGATATGCTGCTCCTTATGTAAACAGGCTGGACAATATGGGTGCAGATGGTGTTCAGGTGGCAACGGATATACATAACATGTTCAGGGTACATAATATGGAAAGTGACGTGCTTGCAGCAAGCTTCAAGAACTCGCAGCAGATCCTTGAACTGTGCAAGAATGGAGTCGGAGCAGTAACTGCAGCTCCTGATGTACTGAGACAGCTCATCAAGCATGATGCAACATTCACTGCTGAAGAGAATTTTGAAAAAGATTATTACTCACTTATTGAAGAGGTAAAGGGTATACATCTCAAAAGAGATGATAAGTAAAGGACACGATATGAAGAAAGCTGATTTTGCGATAATCGGACTTGCTGTAATGGGCGAGAATCTTGCTCTCAACGTAGAGAGGAACGGCTATACTGTGGCAGTGTATAACAGGACATCAAGCAAGACTGAGAACTTTATAGACGGCAGAGGAAAAGGGAAGGCATTCATAGGCTGCAGGACACTGGAAGAGCTTTCGGATGCTCTTGAAAAGCCAAGAAAGATAATGCTGATGATAAAACAGGGTGCACCTGTGGACGATATGATAGAAAAGCTGGTCCCACTGCTGGATCAGGGAGATGTCATAATCGATGGAGGGAATTCCAATTATCAGGATACTGTAAGAAGATATCATGAGCTGTCCAGCAAGGGCATATATTATCTTGGAATGGGAGTTTCAGGCGGGGAAGAAGGAGCCCTGAACGGTCCGTCCCTCATGCCCGGAGGTTCGAGGGAAGGATTCGATGTATGCAGTGACATCCTTATGGCAGTGAGTGCAAAAACTGCAGACGGACAGCCATGCTGCGGTTACATTGGGCCTGATGGTGCAGGGCACTTTGTAAAGATGGTCCATAACGGCATAGAGTATGGTGACATGGAGATAATAAGTGAGGCATATTCCATACTTAAGAATGCCGGATACAGTGCCCCGGAGATGCACGGGATATTTTACAGATGGAACAGGGGAAAGCTGTCCAGCTATCTTATCGAGATAACTGCAGGGATACTTGATGTCAGGGAGGACGGAGAACTTGTGCTCGACCATATCCTTGACACAGCAGGCCAGAAGGGTACCGGAAAGTGGACAAGCATAAATGCCCTCGACGAGGGAGAACCTCTTAATCTCATAAGCGAAGCTGTGTTCATGAGATACATATCTTCCCAGAGGGCACTCAGGGAAAAGGCCGGTGGGATATTCGGCTCTGACATCATAGGGATCGGTGATAGGGAAGACATAGTTGAGAGACTGGAGAACACTGTGTATCTTGCAAAGATGATATCCTATGCACAGGGTTTCTCACTTATAAAAAGAGCATCAGAAAAGAACGGATGGAACATAGATCTCGGAAAACTTGCGCTGCTCTGGAGAGAGGGGTGCATCATAAGATCGGTGTTCCTTGAAGACATATCAGGGGCATATGAAAAAGAACCTGAACTTGAAAATCTGCTGTTTAGCGAACGGTTTGCTGAAAGGGTAAGTAAATGCCTTGATGATGCAAGAAACGTTGTCTCAGAGGCAATTAAAGCAGGAATACCGGTTCCTGCCATGTCATCAGCTCTAAGCTATTTTGATTCGCTTAGGAGCACCAGCCTTCATACGAACATGATACAGGCCCAGAGGGATTTCTTCGGTGCACACATGTACGAGAGGACGGACAGGGAGCGTGGTGAATTCTATCACACGAACTGGACAGGGAAAGGCGGAGATACCGCTTCCACGGTTTATAATGAAGGCTGATCCTTTAGGGATAATGAGAACAGATCTGTACGGAGGTATTTTACGAAAAGTAAGATACCTCTTATTGTATTGTCACCTACCATGCACAGCCATACTGCATTGAGCCCCAGGCCGAATACGTTTACACAGAGATATGTTCCGAGTATCCTTATGCCCCACATGCTTAGACTTGCATAGATAAGAGGGTGGCGTGTATCTCCGGCACCGTTGAAGATGCCTTCGAGTATTATGGATAATCCGAACACCGGCTCCGATATGGCCACGATCTTGAGAGCGGCAGCTCCGTAGTCGATGACGGCGGCATCCGGTGAAAATAATGTCATCATGTTTCTTGAGAAGATGAAAAGAAGAGCACCGGTAACAGCCATGAGGCTGGATGATATGATCATCAGCATCCTGGAATTTGTGCGCATCTTCTCGCGGTTCCTTTCACCTATGGCATTGCCTGTAAGGGAAATGGCTGCGGACTGCATGCCGAAGCCCGGAATATAGAAGGCTTCCTCAGCAGTTAGCGCTATGGAATGAGCTGCGAATACAGTGGTTCCAAGGCTTGCTACAAGACCGGTAAATACCACCTGGCCTGCAGAGGAGATGATCCTTGTGAGCACCAGAGGTATGGCCATTGCTATCATGTATTTAAGAGAATCATTGTCCTTAATAAATAGTCTGTCACCCTTTGAGTGCAGTATCGGATGCTTGAGATATGAAAGGATCATAAGTATGCCTCCGAGGACATAGGTGATGGCAGTGGAAAGCCCTGCACCTGCGACCTCGAGTCCGAATCCGAACATGTCGAATGACAGTCCGAGTATCGATATGGTACGTGTAGGATATATGAAGAAGAAATTGAATATCACGTGCACGATGTTTATTATCAGATTCACGTTCATGGTGGACCTTGTATCACCAGCACCGCGAAGTACCGCACTGAAGATTATATTAAGTACGTTGAAAAGATAGGGAGCACAGACCAGGGAGAAGTATCTTGATGCATCTGCCTGGATGTCCTTTTCCGCTCCGAGCCATCCTGGTATATATGGACTCAGCGTAAGGGTGAGGATAGTAACTATGATGCTCAGCACAACAGAGACCTTAAGAGCCTGGGACGTATAGGAACGCACCAGCCGAGGATCATTTTCGCCGACGGCTCTGGATATGCAGGCTGTGGTGCAGACTCCAAGAGCCCATGCGGGACTCATCAGCAGCCATGTCGTTGTTCCTGTTATACCTATGGCAGCAGAAGCCTTTTCTCCAAGAGCTCCTACCATGGCGGTATTTATGTAGATAACTATGGTCTGAAGGAACTGCTCTACCATCGTAGGCCAGGCGAGCCTGAATATCTCTCTTGCTGAACTTTTGTGTTGTGTTCTGTCCATGGGCACCCTCCTTGAAAAACAGTATTATTATAACAACGAGGAAATTCTTTTTAAACATAGCGGGGATTGTGATATCCTATAATTGATCATATATTTTCGGAGGGAAAAATGATTGGTATCATAGGCGCGATGCAAAGTGAGATCGAACTGCTGAAGGCTTCCATGGAAGGACTTGAGGAAGACAGGAAGGCAGGAATGATCTTTTATACGGGAAAGCTTCAGGGGCACGACATTGTTCTTTCAAGATCCGGAATGGGTAAAGTCAATGCTGCAGTATGTGCGCAGGTCATGATAGATATATACGGAGCAGATGCTCTTATCAATACAGGTATTGCCGGAGGTGTGGCTCACGGTATGCATGTGGGTGACATCGTCATAGGGAAGGATGCAGTCGAGCATGACTACGATCTTTCACCTGTGGGATATGTAAAGGGTTATGTGGATATGGACGGGTATCCCCATGATGAGCCTGTGTATTTCCGTTCCAGCGAGAGGCTCATCTCATGCATTCACGAAGCGGCAAGGGATCTCATGAACGAAGAGAACATCCATGTCGGGACCATCGCCACAGGAGATATCTTTGTTTCGAAGAAAGAGCTCAAGGATGAGCTCAGGGAAAGATATGATGCCTATGCTGCCGAGATGGAAGGTGGAGCCATACTTCATGTTGCAAACAAGAACGGTGTTGAGGCAGTCATCATAAGATGCTTAAGTGACCTTGCCGATGAGAATGCCCAGGAATCCATCGAAAATTTTGAAGAGATGGTTGCAGACAGATCTGCAAGGATGCTCATGGAGGCTGTAAGCAGATTATAGGCATGTATTACGTAGGGACCAGTGTCATTTCAAAGAACCTTGGTATCACCAACCGGGAGATATACGATCTTATAAGGAAAAAAGTCATTTCGAGGCCAAGGAAGCGCAACGGTCGTTTTCAGTGGTCAGAGAGCAATGCTTCAGAGATAGTGAAGGCATTGTCTCTTTCGGGTGCTTCAGATCCCCTTACTTTTTCCCAGGGAGATATCCGTTATCTTGGAAACAAGGCGGAGTATTCATATTTCCTCAGGGATGTTGCGGCAAGGAACGTCGACAGCTTCGAGACCTTTGCGGACTACTTTGCAGGGTCCGGAGGAGCAGAGATAGCGTTTGCGGACAAGACACTGATACTTAACGACATACTTACTCTCTCATACACGTATCTTAAAGCATGGTACATGAGCGAGGATGTTGATAACGACAAGATAAAGAGGATAATCTCGCTATATAACAGCATAGATGCCATGAATGACGGCTATGTGACGAAAAACTATGCCGGATCATATTTCGGGGCTACTGCAGCAAGAAAGATAGATTATATAAGGGACGACATCAAGGCAAAGAGGCTCACAGGAAAGATAAACGAAAGAGAAGAAGCGGTGCTTCTGGTATCCCTTGTTCAGGCCATGAATAAAGCGGCCAACACATATTCCAACTACGATTCACACAGAAAGCCTCCTATCATATGGAAGCCCTTGGAGCTTGAAGTGCCAAGGATAGAGAACCGGAACAGGAAGGATAACAGGATATTTAATACAGATGCTAATGTCATAGCGCCTTTCAATTACAGCGATGTGACATACCTTGATTTTCCTGAGGATTCAAGACAGTACTGTGACATCTATCATCTGACTGAAAATGTGGTGACATGGAAAAAACCAGAGCTGAACAGAAAGACCCTTAAGCCTCAGCAGTCATCCAAGAAGTCTCTTTATTCCAAGAAGAATGCACTTAAGGTACTGGAGGAGCTCCTTAAGGGGATATCCTCAAAGCTGATCCTTGTGGATCTTCCCAAGGTAAGCTTTGCCCAGAGCTCAAGAATTGTTTCCAAGATCTCCATGAAGGACTGCTTTGAACTGTTGCAGACTTTCGGTAGCATACATGTGGAGTTTCCTCCCATGGAGACCAGACAAGAACAGCTGTACCTCATGTATGAATTCAAAAAGGACCAGAACATAAGGGAAAGTGTGACATCCAAGGGTGGTGTCATAGTTCTTAAGCCAAAGAGGACACTGCAGAAAAAATGTCAGTTCCCGATCAACTTTGCAGGTGACAGGAATGAGCTTAACAGACTGGCTGTGCCATTCCTTCCTGACAACATAGAGACTCTGCATCTCATAGGGGCAGAAGGCATGGAAGCTGCCCTGAGAAGTCAGGCAAAAAGGATAGAGCTTCTGGATGAGAGAAAAGATGTAAGAGAGTTCGTGGAGCTTATGTTTGCTGAGGACGGAAAAGAGTTTATGTCCCTTGTGACTGAGATCATAAAGGAATACGGATTCTCCGATACTGACGCCCTTGGTTATGAGCACTATGGAGTCTCCTCGGAGGAAGGGCTCCTGAGCGTTAACAGGGATTCATATAACAGACTCAGAAAGGATTATCATTTGGAGAAGGACCAGGCAAGGAAATATGCCATGTTCTATATCCTTCTGATATTTGGCTATCACAGGCTTCCAAGATATACGAAAAAGAAGATATTCTCGCCTGCCGTAGGCAAGAGAGATTTCAATGCCCAGAGGAAAAATGCACTGGAGGAGTTCTTTAATGACAGGCACAGAGTAAGGATCTCTGTGGATAAGGGAGATCTGCTGGGAAAAGGTGAGCTGTCTGAAAAGATGGGCAGGAGGGATCTTATCTATATAGATCTGCCTACGAACTATGACGTGGAGCAGTACGGCACACTCATGGATGAAGACAGCATGGAGATGTTCCTTAACAGACTTGAACTCCTGGACAGAAAAAAGGTAAGATACTGTATACTTTATGACAGGACTTTCAGCTCGGAAAGAATGGAGAGCTGGATAAAAAAGGGACTGGATACTCACAGAGTCATAGAGTTCGATGAATCGAACGAGAACAATGTACTGATAATAAATTACTGACGGAGGCAGTTATGGTAGTAATAGAAGTTAAAGGCATGGGAAAGATAAAGGTCGAGCTGGACAGGGAACATGCTCCTATCACAGTAGAGAATTTTGAGAAGCTCGTAAAGGAAGGCTTCTACGACGGAACGGTATTCCACAGGGTCATCTATGGATTCATGATACAGGGAGGAGATCCTACAGGAACAGGCATGGGAGGCCCTGGATATACCATCAAGGGAGAGTTCGCTGCAAACGGCATAGACAATCCTATCCTTCACAAGAGGGGCGTGATATCAATGGCAAGATCCATGGATCCGGATTCAGCAGGCTCACAGTTCTTCATCATGCATCAGGATGCGCCTCATCTTGACGGACAGTATGCAGCATTCGGTCATGTCGTAGAGGGAATGGAAGTGGTTGACGAGATAGCCAACAGTCTGACCAATTACAGTGACAGACCTATGGAAGATGTGGTAATGGAAAAAGTTTATATCGAATGATATAAAATCCTTATTGCATTTTTAAAAAACTTAAGTATAATAATAATGTACCGAGGGATTACAGTAAAACTGAGTTCATTTTGGAGCAGAACCAAATAATCCTACCATCCTGGAATGTTTGTTATGTTTTATTTTAAACCCACAGAATAACATTTGGTTTTTGCGTCTACTTTCGGGATTGAATGCTTCATTGGGAAGAATCGCAATGACAGTAGCAAATTACCACCCTGCCTGAGCGGCGGGTTATAAAAAAAGCAGACGGCATTCTGGGTCATTATTAATAGCCGAATAGTGTAACGGTAACACTTACGACTCTGACTCGTACTTTCTAGGTTCGAATCCTAGTTCGGCTGCCACGTTGGGACGCGTCTGAAACGCGTCCCTTTTTTGTAAGAAAGTGAGGATCATATGTTTAACATCGAAAAGGGAAAGATACTTATACTCGATGGAGCCATGGGCTCAGAGCTTGAAAAGCATGGAGTCGACATCAAGACAAAGCTCTGGACTGCAGGGGCTCTCATAAATGCACCTGAAGCTGTAAAGGCAGTTCACAGGAGCTATTTTGATGCAGGAGCAACTGTGATCATCACATGCTCGTATCAGGCTACCATCGAAGGATTCATGAAGCAGGGCTATTCAGAACAGGAAGCAAAGAATCATCTGAAGAGATCATACACACTTGCCGAGGAAGCATGCGAGGAATACAAGAAGGAACACGAGGGATTCGTTCCTTACATCGTTACTGCCATAGGTCCTTACGGTGCATATCTTGCAGACGGTTCTGAATACAGAGGCAATTATGGACTTACGGATGAGGAACTCTATGACTTCCACAAGAAGAGGATGGAGGTGCTCAAAGAGGCAGGAGCAAGGTATTTTGCCTGTGAGACCATACCATCATTCCAGGAATCAAGAGTACTTGCAGGTCTTGTGAAAGAGCTTGGATGCGAGGGCTGGATGACATACTGCTGCATGTCAGGAAAGTCTCTGTGTGACGGTACTGATATCGAGGAATGTGCAGAATATATGGATAAATGTGATGTCATCGACTCCATAGGTGTCAACTGCACGAAGCCCAAATACATAGAGGAGCTTGTAAAGAAGATCAGGAAGCATACAGACAAGAATATTGTCGTATATGGAAATGCAGGAGCTGAATATGATGCCATAAAGAAGGTATGGTACAGGGATGATGCAGTGGATAAGTATTCCGATTATGTCCAGGCATGGTACGATGCAGGTGCAAATATCATAGGTGGCTGCTGTCAGACAGGACCTGAAGAGATAGAAGGTATATATCAGTGGAGCAAAACACTGTGAAATATTCGAACTATTTTATCTACGGGCTATTTTTTGGTATTATATAGAAAATTTATTCTTTTAGGAGTTATTCATGGATATTTTTGCAAAAATGGAGATCCCGCTGCTGAACCAGGTAAGGGAAGCAGGGATATATCCCTATTTTCATGAGCTGCAGTCCAAACAGGATACAGTTGTAATGATGGAGGGAAAGAGAAGAATCATGCTGGGTTCAAACAACTATCTTGGACTCACCATTGATGAGAGAGTCATCGAGGCCGGAGTAAAAGCCATTGAAAAATATGGTTCCGGTTGTTCTGGCTCCAGATTCCTGAACGGTACGCTTGATATGCATATCCAGCTTGAGAAGGAACTTGCTGAATTCCTCGGAAAAGAGGATACAGTGACATTCTCAACAGGATTCCAGTCAAATCTTGGTATCATAAGTGCTGTTGTAGGAAGGAATGACTACGTGATCTGTGACAGGGAAAATCATGCCAGCATATACGACGGCTGCAAGCTCTCCTATGGAACCATGCTCAGATACCGTCACAATGACATGGCTGATCTGAAGAAACAGCTGGAAAAGGTCCCGGAGAATGCAGGTATACTCATCGTTACTGATGGTGTATTCTCCATGGGCGGTGACATTGCAAATCTTCCTGAGATCGTACGTCTTGCAAAGGAATACGGTGCAAGAGTAATGGTGGATGATGCTCACGGACTTGGTGTAATTGGAAACGGCGGCAGAGGAACTGCAGATTATTTTGGCCTTACAGACGAAGTGGACATCATAATGGGAACATTCTCAAAGTCACTGGCAAGCCTTGGCGGATACATGGCAACATCCCACAGAGTTGCTGATTATGTAAGACATACCTCAAGACCTTTCATATTCAGTGCATCCATCACTCCGGTAAGCTGTGCTACGGCCATCGAGGCACTGCACATCCTGAAGGCTGAACCTGAACGTGTCACAAGGCTTTCAGAACTTGCCACATATATGAGGAACGGTCTCAAGGAGAGAGGCATACCGATAAGGGAGAGCAAGACTCCTCTTCCAAAACCGGTATCCACTCCTATAATACCGATCTACACATACGAACATTTCAAGACTCTTGAGACAGCAAAGAAGCTTTATGACAACGGAGTATATGTAAATAACGTACTTCCTCCTGCAACACCTGAACATGAGTGCCTGCTGAGGACAAGCTACATGGCTACACATACAAAGGAACTTCTGGATGAGGCTCTTGAGATATTTGAAAAGGTGCTCAAGGAAGACAATGAGTAAAATAGCATTGGTAACAGGTGCCACCAGCGGTATAGGCCTTGAACTTTCTAGGATACTTTCCCAGAAGGGATATAAGGTCTATGGAGTGGCAAGAAACCACAGGGAACTGGACTTCTGTGAAATCTTAACAGCAGACGTCAGCTCCGAATCAGAAGTGGAAAATGTTATAAATACAGTTACAGAGCGAGAAGGTCATATCGACCTTCTTATCTGTAATGCGGGTTTTGGGATATCGGGACCCGTGGAATACACAAAGCTTGAAGATGCAAAAAGACAGTTCGATGTCAACTTCTTCGGATTCTTTTCATGTGCCAAAAAGATACTTCCGGTATTCAGGAAGCAGGGCCATGGGACCATAGTGGTCACAAGTTCGGTGGCCGGAGCCATATCGATACCTTTCCAGGCTTTTTATTCCGCCAGCAAGGCAGCCATCAATTCCCTTGTCATGGCACTGAGGAACGAAGTCTCACCGTTCGGTGTCAAGGTAACTGCAGTCATGCCGGGAGATACCAGGACTTCATTTACCGCAAAAAGGGAAAAGGACTGGGGCGGCGACAATGCATATTCCGAGATAGTGAAGAGATCCATTGAAAAAATGGAAAAGGACGAACAGAACGGGACAGATCCTTCTGTTGTTGCAGGATATATAGCAAGGATCGCGGAAAAGAAAAAACCAAAGCCCGTATATACGGCAGGCTTTGGATATAAGATGCTTGTGGTTCTTTCAAGGATACTTCCGCAGCGATTTGTAAACTACATCGTAGGGAAGATGTATACTTAAGCTACCGGGTTACCTTCGCTGTCGAGCAGAGGAAGTGGCCCAAGTACGATTATGTCATCCCTGTTTGCAGCGTCGCCTTCAGCGAGGACAGCCATCTTTCCGGCAATAGTGCCGCCTACTTTCAGAACAAGCTCTTCGAGAGCTCTAAGGGACTCACCTGTGGAAATGACATCATCCACGATGAGTACTTTTTTTCCTCTCAGCTGCTTGATCTCTTCTTCTCCAAGATGAAGGGTCTGCTTACCCTTGGTGGTTATGGACTGAACTTCCACTGAGACAGGATTTGGCATATACACCTTTATTCCTTTTCTGGCAACGATATAGGAATTGTTACCTTCCTGTTTTGCCATCTCATAGGCGAGAGGAATGCCTTTGGATTCTGCTGTGATGATTATGTCATGTTCCGGAGCTCTCTCCAGAAGGGCAGCAGCACATTTCTCTGTAAGTTCAACGTCTCCGAACAGAATGAAAGCAGCTATGCTTAACTTGTCATTCAGAGGGCATACCAGAAGATCTCTTTCAAGACCTGCAACATTGATCCTAAAATACTTGCTCATTTATATATCTCCTATTATCTGAATTCCAGTTCGAATTCTTCAATACTCTCCTCTTCCACTTTTTCACGTTTTATGTCTGCACCAAGAGCTATGAGCTTGTTTTCGATATGATCATAGCCACGGTCGATATACTGTATGTTATAGAGCTCGGTGGTACCTTCAGCCATGAGGCCTGCTATTATAAGTGCAGCACCGGCTCTTAAGTCACTTGCCTTTACCTGACTTCCTGTAAGTCTTTCGACCCCCTGTACGACAGCGATCCTGTCATCAATGGTGACCTTTGCACCCATCTTCCTTATCTCATCTATGTGCTTGAACCTGGATTCAAATATGTTCTCAACTATGACACTTGCACCAAGAGCAGTACTTAAAAGGACTGTTGCAGGCTGCTGAAGGTCAGTAGGGAAGCCCGGATAAGGATATGTCTTGATGTTGACCGCGTTGAGCCTTTTGTTACAGGAGACTCTAATGGAATCGTCAAATTCCTGAACATCAACGCCCATCTCCAGCATCTTTGCTGTAAGGGCATCCATATGTACAGGTACGACATTCTTCACAAGGACGTCACCCTTGGTGGCAGCGGCAGCTATCATGAGGGTACCAGCTTCGATCTGGTCAGGGATTATGCTGTAGTTGCAACCGTGGAGGGAATCCACTCCCTTGATCCTTATGATGTCCGTTCCGACGCCCCTGATCTTTGCACCCATGAGGTTGAGGAAGTTTGCTACGTCAACGACATGAGGTTCCTTTGCTGCATTTATGAGTACGGTAGTGCCCTTGGCACGTACTGCAGCCAGCATTATGTTTATGGTCGCACCGACTGATACCTGGTCGAAATAGACCTCGGTACCCTTAAGTCCGTTAGATACGGCATGGAATATGCCGTAATCAGTGTCCACCTTTGCCCCGAGTGCTGTAAGGCCCTTTATGTGAAGGTCTATAGGTCTTGAACCGATATCGCATCCTCCCGGGAGATATACTCCTACGTCGGAGAATCTTCCTATCAGTGAACCGATGAAATAGTAGGAAGCACGCAGTCTCTTTGCGAGCTTTATCCTGACGTTTCCGCTGTTTACTTCTCTTGTATCGATGGTAAGAGTGGTACGGTTTATGAAATTGATCTTGGCACCCAGTCTTTTAAGGATATTAAGAAGTACCACGACATCATCAATGTGCGGTACGTTCTCGATGGTAAAGACATCTGAAGCAAGAAGTGTAGCAGGAAGTATCGCAACTGCTGCATTCTTTGCTCCGCTTACGGAGACTTCACCCTTAAGGGGATGGCCACCGTGAATAACGAATTTTTCTTCCATAGATGAAATTCTCCTCTTTCTCTATGTTCTCAGAACATCTTCTTTTTCCAGAAGATTATGCCCACTATCAGTACTATCAGTGCAGAAGCTCCGATGATTATGTAGAATCCACCAGGAGTTTCCATGAATGGCATGGAAGCGAAGTTCATTCCCCAGAATCCTGAGATTATAGTCGGTATCTCTAGGAGTATCGTGGTGGCTGCCAGGAACTTCATGATAATGTTCTGGTTGTTGGATACCAGGGAAGCAAATGCATCCATGGTCCCTGTAAGTATGTCCATATATATCCCGGCCATCTCGATGGCCTGCTTGTTCTCTGTTATTACATCCTCAAGAAGTTCGGAATCCTCTTCATACTTGATGATGTTATGGCTTCTCATTATCTTTTCAAGGATCACTTCATTTCCCTTGAGTGAAGTTGAAAAGTAGACCAGTGACTTGTTCAGACGAAGCATCTGTATGAGCTCACGGTTCTTCATGGACTTATGGAGCACGTTCTCCAGCTGGTCTGAAGCCTTATCTATCATCTTAAGGTAACTTAAGTATCTGATGGCATTTCTGTAAAGGAGCTGAAGCAGGAACCTTGTCTTCTTTGCAGTATCAAAATCCCTTACTCTGCCGTTCCAGAAATCCTCCACAAGAGAGTCCTCGTCTGTGCATACTGTAACGATATTCTTTTCAGTGATGAAAACTCCGAGAGGGATCGTCTCGTAAGAGAAACCGTCATTTGTCGGAACTATGTGAGGGATGTCTACGATGACGATGTTGACGCCGTCTTCATAATCGAGCCTTGAAGACTCTTCCTCGTCCAGAGGTGCATGCAGAAGGTCCTTGTCTATGCCAAGCACTGTGCATATTCTTGAGATCTCCTTCTCAGTAGGATCCCCGAGGTGGATCCAGCAATTATCCTCTATATTCTCCAATTCGCGGAACTGATGTCCCACTGTGCTAACTATCTTGATCATTAATTACCCGCTTCCTGAGAGGGGCAACTAAAAAAGCAACCCCTGCTTCTATGCTATTATTATCAGATTATGATAAATATTGTGACTTAAACTGTAAGGGTCGCCGTCCACCTTTGTTACCTCGCTTTTTAAACATGCTTTTGACACTTGAATTATAATAGTTTTACCTGATAAAAGCAACAAAGCATATATTTGCGTATCCTTATGCTATAATTGATTTCGACAGGATGTATGGAGCACATATGGAAAACAATTTTGTGACAGGACAGAAGATAGAAACAAAAAAGCAGCACCCGTGCGGAAGCAAGGTGTGGGAGATCATAAGGACCGGAGCCGATTTCAAGATAAAGTGTACCGGCTGTGGCAGAGTGGTCATGCTTTCCTATGAGGATTTCAGAAAACGCGTAAAGAAGGTGCTTGACTGATGAAGACATTGGAAAGGACAAACATACTTCACGAGACCTTTGTATCGGTGGCATATCTGCTGCTGCTGATAATTGTCATATGCTGCATAAAAACGCTGTTCTTCCAGATCGCTATTGTAAAGGGCGATTCCATGACCGACACCCTAAGAGATGGTGAAGTCCTGTTCGTGGATGTTAGAGCTCTTTTCAGACACACTGACTGCTTTGACTATCAGGATATAGTCATAGTTCGCTATCCCGGAAGGAAGGAACAGTTTGTAAAAAGGATAGTGGGAAAACCCGGGGACAAGATCCAGATCGCTGATGGAGTGCTCTATCGAAATGACACCCCTGTGCATGAGCCATATATAAAGGAAGAGATGTATATAAACTATGGCCCGTACATAGTGGGGGAAGGTGAATATTTCGTCATGGGAGACAACAGGAACAACTCAAATGATTCAAGGAACGTGGGGGCAATACCCATGAAGAGCATCATTGGAAAAGCGTATCTTCGTGTCTTTCCGTTTCACAGATTCAGATTATTTATAGGTAAACAGATATGAAAGTACTGGTATGCAACGCCGGGAGCACTTCATTCAAGTTAAAGCTCTATGACATGGATGATGAGAGCCTGCTGGTGGAGAGCCGCATGGAGAGGATCGGAGAGGACAGGGAAGGAAGATTCATCTTCAGGTCCCGTGGGACATCAAGCGAAGATTACATAAAGATAGGAAGCTACGACGAGGGACTCGGACACTTCCTTGAAAGACTGGACCCGGCACTTAGGAACGGCATAGATGCAGTGGGGTTCAAGACCGTGCTTTCGAAGGGATTTCCCAGAGACTATGTCATAGACGAGGCTGTCAAGAAAGGCATGCATGACTACATGAGCGTAGCTCCTGTGCATAATACATGCTATCTTCAGGTCATAGAGGCATTTGAAAGAATAATGCCGGACGTTGTAAGAATTGGCACATTCGAGACTGCATTTCACCAGACACTGGAAGAAGAAGCATACGTATATCCGCTGCCATATGAGTGGAAGGACAAGTATGGCGTAAGGAGATTCGGATACCACGGGGCATCCCACTACTATCAGTCGCTTAAGCTGAATGAGCTCCTTGGAGAAAGATACAGGGCGGTCTCGTGTCACCTTGGAGGCAGCAGCTCCCTGGCAGCCATAGTGGATGGCACCTGCAGGGAGACGAGCTTTGGCCTTTCGCTTCAGACCGGTGTGCCACAGGGAAGCCGCATAGGAGATATCGATCCCTTCATTATTTTCTATCTTCTGGAGAACACAGGATACAGTGAAGAGGAACTGAAAAAGATACTTGAAAAGGAAAGCGGATTAAAGGGCATCTCCGGCGTCAGCGGAGATATGAGGGATATAGAAAAGGCAGCAAATAGCGGCAATGAACGTGCCATGCTTGCAATGAAGATATACTCCAGGGAGATCGCAAGATACATAGGCGGATATGCTGCCCTCATGGGTGGGCTTGACGCCATCACATTCACTGCTGGTGTAGGAGAGAACAGCAGTACCATAAGGAAGATGGTAACGGACCATTTTTCATATATGAGGCTCGAACTTGATGAAAAAAAGAATCTGGAGAACGATATGTGCATATCGTCTCCAGACAGTGCCATAAAGGTTTTTGTGATCCCCGCTGATGAGGAGATCGTAGTCGCAAGAAGGACCGTGAAAGTCCTTGCAGGAGACTGAACTCAGACGAGCTTTACCGAGAATGTCAGGGAAGCAGTGTCATTTCCCTTAAGGAGAATGGCATGTGGCTTGTCCTCAAATCTGCCGGTCTCGTCATCAAAGGCATTCATGCCGTGCCATGGTTCAAGACAGATATATGAAGAAGTCTTATGAGGCATGGTCCAGAAACTGAGAACAGGGAAATCGCTGAAATCTATCTCAACGCCGTGCCCTGTTTTTTCATTTATGAGCTGGGCCTTCCTGCTTTTCAGTGAGGTGAATATAAGGGCATCCTCCCTGTCATAGTCACTGTGGTCGAGATGGAAAAAGTCCTTCTTCATGCCGTTGTAGATCTTGGTACTCTTGATTATACCGCCGTCAGGACATACTGCTATCTCGCCTGTTTCTTCCTTCTCAAATCTCACGATATAATCTTCGAACCTATAGCCGTCTTCCATAGGAAGGGCCATGCCCGGATGTCCTCCGATGCAGAAAGGCATTGTCCTTCCCCCGTTGTTGGATATCTCGTATGTTACGGAAAAGCCTTTTTCAATGATCCTGAAAGTGACTGCCAGAGTGAAGTCAAAAGGATAGACGGCAAGTGTCTCTTCATCCGCATGGAGCACCAGCCTTATCTCGCTGTCACTGACCCTGTCAACAGAAAAGTTCTTTCTTGCAGCAAATCCATGCTTGAATATGTGAAGGGTCTCGCCTTCGTATTCGATGCTGTTGTCCTTAAGAGCACCAACAACAGGGAAGAGTATGGGGGAGTGTCCCATCCAGCTTCCATTCTCTCCCTGCCAGATATATTCCCTTCCTGCGACAGTGAAAGAGCAGAGCTCTGAACCCTGGTCATTGACTGTAAGTGTCATATCTTCAAATTGTATCCTATGAAGCATAAAACCTCCTTATATAAAAAGCAGACACGCAAGATGCGTGTCTGCCATAGTCCTGAATATCAGAACCTTGCACCGTTTGCCATTCTTTCTTCCTTTTCCTTGAGGAAGTCAGGCCATAACTGGTCAGGTCTTGCACATGTGACCTTTGTATTGATGTCCATAGCATCGATAGCCTTTGAATCTTCTTCAGAAAGCTCGAAATCAAATACGTTCATATTTGAAACTATTCTGTGCTGCTTTACTGACTTAGGTATTACTACGATACCCTTCTGCATCTCCCAGCGCAGAACGATCTGTGCGATATCCTTGTTATACTTCTCAGCGATGGCTTTGAGCTTCTCATCACCGAATATAGCTCCGCCACCAAGAGGTGAATATGCTTCGTACTGTATGCCGTTGTCCTTGCAGTACTGCTGGAGCTCAGGCATTTGATAATATGGATGGCATTCGAACTGATCGACTGCAGGAAGGGTCATTCCTTCTTCCTTGATCCTCTCGATGTATTCTGAATAGAAGTTTGCAACACCGATGGCTCTTGCCTTTCCTTCCTTCAGGATCCTTTCCATGGCTGCCCATACATCCAGATAAACTTCTCCGAGTTCAGGATGTGGCCAGTGTATGAGATAGAGGTCAACATAGTCTGTCTGAAGGTCGATAAGTGTCTGATCCATCATGTCGAGAGTTTCTCTGTATCCCATCTTGAATACCTTGGAAGTAACGAATATGTCATGCCTTGAAACTCCGCATTCCTTGAGGCCCTGACCTACTTCTTTCTCGTTTCCGTAAACTGCAGCTGTGTCGATGTGGCGGTAACCAGCTTCGATAGCCCACTTGACTGCATTGACAACGTCCTGACCCTCAGCTTTCCAGACGCCAAGACCAAACTGTGGCATAAGTATGCCATTGTTGAGTTTTACAACATCATTGATAGATTTAATCATTGCTGTATCCTTTCCTTATACTCAAATCTTAGTATTTTTATATTATCACAATATTGAAATATTTACTATGTGAAAAGTGAGAAGGGGACACCCCCGTGTTATAATCTCATGGATTACTTTAGAAGGAAACACATATGAAATTATTCTTTTTCGATTATGACGGAACTCTCCTGGTGCCCGGAAACAAGGCCATGTCTGAAAGGAACAGGAAGGCACTTACAGCCCTTAAGGATGCAGGACACAGGATAGTTCTGTGTACGGGCAGATGCTACGGGCATGTTGCGAAGGAACTCTGGGACCTTGGATTTGATGCATATGCCACAGCTTGCGGAGCACTGATAATAAAGGATGGAAAGCCTGTACACGAAGACAGGTTGCCCCATGAGCTCGTCATGGCCAGCATGAAGCTCATCTGGGACAAGAGGCTTGACGGTGCCGTGGAAGGCTCCGAGAGGGTCAAGTTCTATCATCATTTTGAAAAGGACCACGGAATATATCCGGAAGTCTATTCATACAGTGAATATGAAGAAAGATTCTCCGCCATGCCTGTACACAAGTTCACTCTCTACAAGGTCCCCATGGATCCTGATGTAAGGGATTTCTTCCTGGAGAACGGAATGGAGATAATAAACAACAACAATGTCTACTATGAGATAATCAGAAAAGGCAATGACAAGGGAAAGGCAGTAAGGGACTGTCTGGATCTTTTCGGTGTCGCAAGGGAAGATTCTTACTGCTTCGGTGACAGCATGAATGACAGGCTGATGCTCAAGGAGGCAGGACACTCCATAGTGGTGGGCAGTGCTCCTGATGATGTGAAGGCCATGGCTGACGAAGTGGTGCCTCCGGTGGAGGAGGATGGAGTAGCCTGCTGGATAGAGGATTTTCTTAAAGAATGTTTAAATTGAAAAGGCTTCAGCAAGGCACCTTTGATTGACATGAAAATTGATGGATAATATAATTTTCATAAGTATTTACTGAAAGTTTTTATATAACAATATAGATAAAGTTTAGGAGTATCAAAGTGAAAGATTTAACAAGCAGAGAACTTAGAAGTTTATATCTGGAATTCTTCAAGTCAAAGGGACATAAGGTCATACCATCAGCGTCCCTCATACCTGAAAACGACCCTACAGTCCTTTTTACAACAGCAGGAATGCATCCGCTGGTACCTTATCTCCTGGGAGAGAAGCATCCTCAGGGAACAAGACTTACTGACGTACAGAAATGCGTAAGGACCGGTGACATCGATGAAGTTGGTGATGCATCCCACTGCACATTCTTTGAGATGCTGGGAAACTGGTCTCTCGGAGATTACTTCAAGGAAGAGGCCATAAGCTGGAGCTTTGAGTTCCTGACAGATGAGAAGTGGCTTGGGATCCCCAAAGACAAGCTGTATTTCACATGCTTTGAGGGTGACGAGAATGCACCAAAGGATACAGAGTCCCATGACATATGGAGAAGATGCGGAGTGGAAGAGGACCATATCTTCTATCTCAGCAAGAAGCATAACTGGTGGGGACCTGCAGGCATCACAGGACCGTGCGGACCGGATACAGAGATGTTCATAGATACCGGAAAGCCAAAGTGCAGCGAGAACTGCGACCCGTCCTGCTCATGCGGGAAGTATCTGGAGATATGGAACGACGTCTTCATGCAGTACAACAAGACTGAAGACGGGACATTCGTACCTCTGGCACACAAGAACGTTGATACAGGAATGGGCCTCGACAGGACCATAAGCATACTCCAGGGCAAGGAATCAGTATATGACACCGACGTTTTCAGCTCCATCCTTGACAAGATATCAGAGCTTTCAGGAAAGCATTACAAGGATGACGAGGATACCATGAAGGCTTTCAGGATCGTTGCTGACCATGTAAGATGCTCTACATTCATCCTTGGAGATGAGAAGGGCGTAACTCCTTCAAACGTTGACCAGGGATATGTCCTCAGGAGACTTTTAAGACGTGCCATCAGATTCTCAATGAAGCTTGGAATAGCAGCAGGCGGACTTCCAAAGATCGCCGAGACAGTGATAGAGCAGTACAAGGATGTATATCCTGAGCTCCTGGATAACAGGGAAAAGATACTTACAGAGATAAGTCTTGAAGAGGAAAGGTTCTCAAAGACCATCAATCAGGGCATGAAGGAATTTGACAAGCTCGTCAAATACCTGAAGACCAACGAGATACCGGGAAAGAGCGCATTCAGGCTCTATGATACCTTCGGATTCCCGCTTGAATTCACCATGGAGCTCGCAAAGGAGAATGGCTTCACAGTGGATGAGCAGGGCTATGCAGAAGCTTTCAGGAAGCATCAGGAAAAATCATCAGAAGGTGCCACCCAGAGATTCAAGGGCGGACTTGCTGACAACTCCGTTGCTACCGCAAGACTGCATACGGCTACACACCTTCTCAATGCCGGGCTCAGAAACGTGCTCAAGGACGACAGCATACAGCAGAAGGGAAGCAACATAACAGCTGAAAGACTGAGATTCGACTTCAACTTCCCGCGTCCTCTTACAGATGAGGAAAAACAGAAGGTTGAGGACTTCGTCAATGAGGCCATAAAGGCTGACGTTCCGGTAGTCTGCACCGAGATGACTTTGGAAGAGGCAAAGGAGCAGAATGCCATCGGCGTATTCGGTTCAAAGTACGGAGAACTCGTAAAGGTATATAATATAGAGGGATGGAGCAAGGAGATCTGCGGAGGTCCTCATGCTTCAAGGACAGGAGAACTGGGAAGGTTCAAGATTGTGAAGGAACAGAGTTCCTCAGCCGGAGTCAGAAGGATCCGCGGCATACTTGAGGAAGTCTGAGTAATATTTCTCATTAACTGGGAGAGGAGGATACTTTCATGAAAAAATTTGCAAAGGAATTCAAGGAATTTATTTCCAAGGGTAATGTGCTTGACCTTGCAGTCGGCGTTATCATCGGCGGAGCTTTCACTTCCATAATCAATTCACTGGTAAATGACATATTCATGCCTTTACTCGGACTGATCACAGGAGGACTCGACTTCTCTTCACTGGCTATCAAACTGGCAAGTGATGAAAAGATCCAGGAGGCTATCGAAGCCGGAGAGACACCTGCTCTTCTCAAGTATGGCTCTTTCATTGCAGCTATAATCAATTTCCTGCTCATAGCTCTTGTTGTATTCATCATAGTCAAGGCATTCAACAAGCTCAGAGCAAAGAAAGCTGAAGAGCCTGAAGCACCAAAGAGGATATGCCCATTCTGCAAACAGGAAGTTGCAGATGATGCTACCCGTTGCCCACATTGTACTTCTGAACTTCCGGAGGAAGAAAAAGAAGAAGAGTGATGCATTAGCGATATAGCAAAAGGACAGTTCGCGTGAACTGTCTTTTTTT
>CACZNR010000218.1 GCA_902782475.1 uncultured Eubacteriales bacterium | reverse complement strand
CATAAAAGGGATAGTGGCGGCTTGACACCGCCTGTATGGCACGGAGGGCCCATTCGGGTTTGAAAGACGTAAGTCTCACGGCTGTATAAACCATCATTTCTTAGGAATCCCATGACTTTAATCGTGGGAGGATGTCAATCCAGCTCTGCAGCGATCTCCTGGAGCTTTTCGATTATGCCGATGTGCTGCGGGCACTGGCTCTCGCACTGACCGCACTGGATGCAGTCACTTGCTTTGCCTCTTCCGTCTATTGCACGGCCATATTCCCTCTTTGCACCTTCCACATCATTGTACATGATTTTTCTGTTCATTGCCTTGAATATTGCAGGTATGTTGATCTGCATCGGGCATCCGTCAGTACAATATGAACATGCTGTGCATGGAATGGTAGGGATCTTTGCAAAAGCGTCCTGTGCCTTCTTTATGACTTCCTGCTCCTCTTCACTCAGAGGCTTGAAATTCCTCATGTATGAGGTGTTATCTTCCATCTGAGCCAGATTGGACATTCCGCTCAGGACTGTTATGATACCGTCAAGTGAAGCGACATACCTTACTGCCCATGATGCATATGACACATCAGGATTTGCTTCCTTAAGTACATTTGCAACCAGCTCATGAGGATTTGCAAGGCTTCCGCCCTTTATAGGCTCCATGACTGTTACAGAAACATTATGTTTCCTTGCAACTTCCCAGCATCTTCTTGACTGTACACCAGGATTCTCCCAGTCAGCATAGTTTATCTGGAGCTGTATGAAATCCACTTCGTGTTCAGTAAGCAGTCTGTCCAGGAGCTCAGGAGTTCCATGGAACGAGAATCCCTTATACTTGATGAGGCCCTTCTCCTGAAGGCTCTTCTGATAATCCCAGAGTCCCCATTCATCATATTTTGCTATGTTGTTATCTGAGATAGCGTGAAGCAGATAATAATCGATATATCCGCAACCGAGTCTTTCGAGAGATACATTGAACTGATTCATTGCGCTTTCTTTGTCAGGTGCCATGCCTGCATTGAGCTTTGTTGCTATAGTATAGCTCTCCCTTGGATACCTCTTTACCAGAGCTTCGTTTGCTGCAAGTTCTGATTTTCCTCCATCATATACATAAGCAGTATCAAAATAGGTGCCACCTACCTCAATGAACATGTCCACCATCTTCTTGATCTGTTCTATGTCGTTCGTTCCATCCTCAAGGTGAGGTAGACGCATGAGTCCGAATCCTAATTTGAATACTTCCTTGCCAAAATAGTCTGACATAAAAACCTCCTCTGTCTTCCTTATTCATAATCAAACATCACACTATAATTATAAAACAAAAGATAACGATCTTGTACTATATTGTTTCAAAAAAGGACATGCAGTCAACAAACTGAGGACCACTATTTTTTGGTCTTGCATACGTTTTATTATATTTTAATATTTAGCCGTATAATACGCAGACTATAAAAAAGACTGTCCTTAAAACTTAAGAACAGTCTTAGAAGATCATAATATAACGATATCAATAAGCTTTTGCAAAATACATTATCTTCTTTGCAGGCTTTCCACAGTGAATGCACCTGCACCCTTCAGGAATGTGTGTCTCTTCATCCACCAGCATGCATCTTGTGGTAGCTCCGGTCTCTTCCTTTATCTCAAGCTCACATTCAGTTTCGTTACACCATGGAGCCTTTACAAAGCCTTTGAGATTTCCGACAACATCCTTGAAAACTTCATAATCATCTGTTTCAAAGATCCTTTCATCCCTGCTTGCCCTGGCAGCTTCAAGCATGTCCTTCTGGATGGTATCAAGAAGTTCCTTCATGCTGTCTTCCAGTCCCTCCAGGGAAACCGGCATTTTCTCAAGAGTATCTCTTCTGACTGCCATTGCCTGGTTGTTCTCTATATCCCTTGGACCCATCTCGAGCCTTACAGGTATACCCTTCATCTCACATTCATTGAACTTCCATCCTGCACTCTGCTCACGGTCATCCACATCAACCCTTATTCCTGCTGATGCAAGCCTTGCCCTTATCTCCTCGACTTTTTCCATGACTCCGCCCTTATGAGCAGCAATAGGAATGATCCTGACCTGTACAGGAGCAACCTTTGGAGGCAGCTTAAGACCTCTGTTATCTCCATGTACCATGATGAGACCGCCGATCATCCTTGTGCTGGTACCCCAGGATGTCTGCCATACATGTTCAAGCTTTCCTTCCTTTGAAAGATAGGTTATATCATATGATTTTGCGAAATTCTGTCCAAGGAAGTGTGAAGTTCCCATCTGAAGAGCTCTTCCATCATGCATCATGGCTTCCATGGTATATGTTCTTACAGCTCCTGCAAACTTTTCCTTTTCGGACTTGTTTCCGACTATTACAGGTATCGCAAGAACATTTTCTGCAAACTCCCTGTATACATCTATCATCTTCTCCGTTTCAGCCAGAGCCTCTTCTTTTGTAGCATGTACCGTATGGCCTTCCTGCCAGAGGAATTCAGCTGTACGAAGGAAAGGTCTGGTCGTCTTTTCCCATCTAAGGACATTGCACCACTGATTAATAAGCAAAGGAAGATCCCTGTAGCTCTGTACCCAGTTCTTGTACATGGAGCAGATTATCGTCTCTGATGTAGGTCTGATGGCAAGCCTTTCCTGAAGCTCTTCCGTTCCTCCCTTTGTTACCCATGCTACCTCAGGTGCAAAGCCTTCCACATGTTCAGCTTCCTTCATGAGAAGTGATTCAGGTATCAGAAGTGGAAAATATGCATTCTTGTGTCCTGTTGCCTTGAATCTGTCATCCATCTCCTTCTGGATCAGTTCCCAAATCCCGTATCCATATGGCTTTATTACCATGCAGCCTTTCACCAGTGAATAGTCCACCATGTCTGTCTTAAGGACAGTATCAGTGTACCACTGGGAAAAATTCTCTTCCTGTGATGTGATCTGTTCTACGAATTCCTTTGCCATCATTTCCTCCTAAAAATAAAAAAACGCCCTGCATAAGGGCGTAAATATCGCGGTACCACCTTAATTCGATGACCATCGTCATCCTTGTTCGGCGACTTTAACGCAGTCATTACGTCCGGGTCATCCCCGGATGCTCATAGAGTGGGTCTCGATCGGAAAATTCTCACCAGCCATTTTCTCTCTGTGCGATCTTCTTTCTCTACTAAAACGCTCTTAAAATATACCATGTATAAAAGAGATTATCAAGTTTACACGCTCTGCAAAAAGATTTTTTT
>CACZNR010000217.1 GCA_902782475.1 uncultured Eubacteriales bacterium | reverse complement strand
TACCTTCGGTATCCAACCGCGGATCAGCAGTATCATTGTTACGGAACGATGGTACCGCTGCCGCGGCACTCCAGTCTTTTCAGGCCGGAATATTCAGAATCATACAAAACAGCAGGGTCCTTCTCATTATTCTAATCATAGAATACCTCATCTTCCTTCTTTAATTATATCACCAGTTTTATATTTTCTGCTCAGATACTCCTGATCTGACCTAATGTCCCCTCGATATTTCTGATACTCCTTGTCGAATGGGTTATGCTTGTGAAATACAAAAGAATCAATCGCCCCTACGGTTACTAAAACACCTGCAGCACGATAGAAAAACTCATGATGATCTATCATACGGATATTCTCATCATAGCCAACTTTTCTTATGCTATCCGTTCTTGCCAGATAGATATTCGGTCCCTTCCCGAATACTACATGACTATCATCAAGTCTTGTCATATGACGAATCTTTAATTTCTTTGGTGCATCAGACATAGTGGTTTTATAATATACCGGCCAAACTGATTTCTCTGGATGATGATTCATTATCGTAATAAACCCAAACGTAACGATATCTACCTCCGGATGCTGCGCCAGAAATAAAAGTTGCTTCCCAATATTCGTTCTCCTGGTAAGGAGTTCATCATCATCCATCCGCATTACATATGGAGTACGAACTTCCTGTAATGCAGTCGAGATTCCTCGACTCAACCCACTGTTAAAGGGCAAATGAATAATCCTCAGATATGGAGCGGAGTAATCCAACGGACCTTTGCTGTCGTCAGCAATGATCACTTGAACTCCCGGATAAAACTTCTGGATATTTTTATATAGACCGATCGCCATATCTTTGCGTTCAAATGATTTATATATAAATGTCACATTTTTGCGAACTGTATCCTGCTCCTTTGGTCCCGGCATTCTGTATCCATCCAAAAACCATACGAAACGTAGGATACACCATTGCACACAAAATACACCTTTCCAGAGTGTACTGGCAAATGGAATAGCCCTGCCCCCTAACGATGTGTTTCCAACTTCTTTCAAAAAGCCAGAAAACTTAGAATGAAATTCATTATTCCTACTATCATTTATCCTGATTCTGTCTTTCTGTTTCTGATCTTTATGTTTATTATCTATCTGATTAGTATCTTTCTTTGAAAATATCTTTATATGACTCCAGATACGAAGAATCAAGCTGAATCTATTTGGTTTTTCTGAAGCTTTTTTAGCTTCACTATCCGATGGCTCATCCAAAATCCCCTGGATGCGAAGCAGTTCAACGCGCTCTTTCCCTATACGAAGCGCCTCTTCAGTACTGTTCTTTTCACCTTTTCCCATGGTCTCGAATCCATAATGAAAAATACGTTGCCCCCATGCAAAAGGAAGCAGAAAAGGCAGTTTGTTCAAATATGGGTACCTTAAGGACATGGGCCTGTATGGAAGAAAGAGCTTTCTCCATATAGATCTTTCAGTCTCTTTACCCTCCTTCTGAGAAACCACCGCATCTAGCGTTATTGAACTGCTATGTATACGGCTCATGGAAGTATTTGCCTGCATCCCTGCGTCAAGAACATCCCTAAGCAATGAATCAATATCAACAGCTTGATCAACCCAGTCCCTGGGAATCTCAGTGTCTTCAAAATTGAATCCCAGATACTTTTCTCCAATCGCAAAAATACTCGCAACAAAACGGTTTGCCCGTATGTCCTTGCATCTAGTCCAGACATCATTCCAGTGGATTACTTCTCCATAACACTTCGCATACATCAGGATATCCGTTAATTGCCGCATTCCAGTTCCAAAATGCAGAAAGTGCTTGAATGTATGACAAATCAGGTAAAAAAAATGCAAATCCGGATCCATTGTCCAAACTGTATCCTCTTCTATAGTTAAAGGCACAGCCTGTTCAAATACATCTTTAAAATAACGGTTCAGATCACCATATGCTTCAGAGTCTTCAGGAAAAAGGCTCTTGTGAATCTCGATCACCAAGCCAGAAGTAAGATCCCGGTAAATAACTTCATAAGATTGTTCAACCTCATGTTTGGATGATTCAACCTGCATCCCATACTTAAGAAGAGCTTGATGACATGAAGAAAACTCTTCTTGTCTAACCAACAGATCTTCATCCCATGACTGTCTGTACTCTGGAATAGGATAGGTTTGTCTGCACACAATCCCCTTCACTACTAAGGGTCTGACACCTTGATTCAAAAGATATTCATATAGATCAAGAAATGCAGCTGTACACTCAAACTGACAGGCTACCTGCTGCAACGCCTTCTGTTCCCATTTTAATACTCTATTATAAGCATCTTCTTTTTCGAAAAAATCCTTTGTCTGAAACCACTTTCGCATTGCACGATAGAGGACTTCATATATCATAGGCAGCATAAGATGCCGATTTGACAGTTTTAGAACTTTATCACAGTTTTTAAGCAGATTATCTGATGTCTCGTCTGATTGAATATAAAAAGCTGTACTCTCAGCAGAAATATCAGGGGAGATAATGTCTCCCCTGAGTGCATATGACAGACTATGAAGAAATAGTGTTTCATAATTATATATTATTGTTTGATTCTTCACTTTCTATCTCCACCTTGTGCATATATCCATACTTGTTCATTTCTCTACATAAAAACAACACATCTTCATATGCTTGTCCAGCATCAATATCATACACTGAAGCCACTTCCTCAGCCACTTCACATAACGATTTGCCTTCAGAAACTGCTATCCAAATCAGTTCCGCCGTATCATTAAGAGGAGTAAGCACCGGATATTCTTTTCTTGTTTCTTTTTTTGCTAAAAGATAGAATCTATCAAATATTTGAATCCTGCGGAAACCCGTATTGATCCTGTAAGTCTCCATATATGGCTCCCAAATACATAAAGATCCAACAACTCAATCTTCCAAAACATATCGTAATAGCATCACTGCTGATGACTGAAGAAGACCGTTATTTCTCAATTTAGTCTATATGTGCAACTTCGCCTTCTGCAAGCTCAATATCTCCTATTGTCTGCGTGCCCAGATAGATTGGTTCACTGTCATCAAATTCTGAATCATCAGATTCGCTGGAACTATTCTGATTATCATCTTTGTTTGTCATTTCTTCTATCTGTTCAATCTTATTGCATAATAAGCCAAAAAAGGATTTAAAATCCTTTTCAAACGAACATCCAGTCATAAGAGAACATGACATCAGACAAATAATCAGTAGTAAAATAATCCGGTTTCTGCGCATATGCTTCTAGCTCCTTTTTCCAGTAATTCAAATACTCATTCAATCTTTGTGAGATAGTGATATTCTATAAGCATATCGATATAATAATCAAGATCTTCCGAGGCCTCTTCACGCATTATATTGTATTCTCTCAAAAAGCAATCTAGCATCTCATCTCTCTGTATACCTTTTTCAAGCAAATTCCAATAAAACGCACCTGTCTCACTGATCTGCTGAACATAGGGACACTTATCCCATGTCTTTTTTGATGATAATAAGAAAAATCCATTGCCTATTTTTCTGCAAATCACTTCAGGATTTGTTAAGAACATACTGTAATTAGTATCTGTAGAATTCTTCAAGTACTTCATGAGTCAGAATAACAGAATTTGTATCCCCTTTGTTTGTAAGCTTCCATATCGGAACAGAAGTTAATAAATTATGTATTATTGAAGCAACATTATCAACAAGATTAACAGTTCTGGCTGAATAGAATATCTCCTGAAGCAGAGAAAGAACGATTGATGAATCATTTATCTGAACAATGTTGTTTTCTGTTCCCTGTTCCAAATATATTATCCCATACAACTGTTTACTATCGTAAGAGTATAAATCCTCTTTCCCAGTCCATGGAGATGGATGAAGAATAAACTGGTCTTCCCTTCTCTGTTCAAGAATTGGTTTGTCACCGTTCAGTATAGCTATCTCATCTCCATACTCAGTCTCCCATAATTGATATTGAGTTGTTTTTCCCACACCACTCGGACCGCAAAACAGGAAGCCCTTATTTCTCCAGGAAAAAGACAGGCCGTGGATTACACAACAATTATACTTCAAAAGATGGTCAGAGATTGGAATTATCAATGAAGTCAATTCCCTAACACCGGGCCTCAAGGAATCAAGTTCTTCATCATACTCTGATATTTCATCTACAGATATATATTCAGCGAGATTAATATCTTCATTCTTTTCAATAAATGAGGATATCCTTTTATAGGTATAACGCGTTTTAACAGGGATAATAAAGCATATCCCACATAAAGTGATTATGTAGTCCATTAATTAAATATAATCTCTAATACAACTGAAGAACCTGCTGCTGTAAAAATGTATCAAAAAGCAGCAGGTTCTATATGCTCTTTAAAACTTCAGAATATGGTCTTCATTCCCTTCTCAATCATCGCCTTCAAGTTCAAAATCATCATCATCATCATAATGAATTGGCTCAGTTGAATTCAGGTGTATCGGGTTATTTCCGCCGCCACTGGATAAAAGAACACTTCCTCCAAAAAACGAAGGCCGGATATACTCTTTTTTACTCATATCAGTTTTCCCCCTCTAATGGATCATATCTTAATCCTGCATAGTTATTATCTCCACTAAACTTTCCTGTGGAGACTACAGACGGTCTCGTAAAACCATCCGATACTCCTGCATCCGTTTTGGTAACTGTTGTCAGTGCTTCATTGATCTCATATGTCCTGGTTTCGTATCCGTATACCTTCACTCCGTCAGGAGTTATAAAGAACGGGGTGAAGTCAAATGTCCCTGCAGTAATCTTATCTGATACAGTTGGATCACTTGCATCTTTGTAATACAGGGCATAGAGTGTCAGATATCCTGTATTAGCAGGTATACTGGTGAACAGTTTATTTAATGCCACGGAACCAGAAGGCCCGTTGTTTGGATCATACACTACACGGTCATAGACTACCGTATACGGGTTCTCCAGTCCATGATCATCTGTACTGCTGATGCGAGTTCCCTCAAATCCGAGAGCTCTGTACTTCAGGTCATCCACATCCGTGATCGGATACATCTGCCTTAACCTGTTGCCATGATTGGTATCATTGGTATAGAACAACCTTGGCCTCAGGTATTGTTTCGGAACTTCCTTCAGGTAGATGATGTCACCTGCCTCAGGTGTGTAACTCAGTGTCTCACCAGGCTCGTTCCAGGTCCAGTTTGTTCCATCATATGCAGAGGCGTTAGGAACACAGGAACCAGTCTTTCCTTTCTTTGGGTTCGTCACATAGTATCCGCCATAGAGGCGAGAAGTGTCTCTGTGTTCATAAGGCTTGATCGATTGTTTGGTGACCCTGTGAACCGATTTGACACCCGGATCCGTTTCATTCTTACCGGAATGATAAATCGTATAAGTCCCTACCCAGCATGCATACAAAGCATGATACGGAGAATTCTCATCAGCAGCCACCTCGGTTACTGCCCTCGAATCTTCAACTCCATCGATTACTTCATGATACTCTTCCTTCTCTGCATCCCAAATTAGCCACAGATCATCTTCTGTCAGTTCATTTTCTCCGGTCAACACTGTAAAAGCACCAGAGTTAATTGTTTTTTCTTCATCATTATACGCGCCTTCAGGTTCAGTCTGTTTTGCCCAACCCAGGAAAATATACCCTTCACGTTCAAAAGTTCCCGCATCAAGCACAGGTATTTTTTCATTAATCTGAAGCGAAGTATAATCAACCGTCGTACTTCCCGCAGAATTAGTAACAGCATACTTCTTATCTGTTGGCTTAACAACAGGAGTCTTCACTGTTCCGCCATTTCCATACCAAACAATATGTGTATCTGTAGGAACTTCTTTGGGGCCATACATTGGGCGCAGTCTAATAGTATATGTTGCTTTTTTTATCTTCTTTATCTTTACAGGGTTGCCTTCATCATCTGTGACAGGATTACCTTCTTCATCCGTAACTACAACTTCTTCCCATTCTTGAACCACAGTCTTTGCATCATCTTTCAAGACTGTAAAATCATTGCCGGGGAAGTATGTGCACAGTGACCCATTTATATACTTATCATCATAATCTCCAGCGTCCTCATCGTATGTCTGAAGAACCCAATATAGAAATTGATAGTTATTCTGATCTTCAGGTTTTGAAGCAGCCTGAGCTATTGCACTTACATTATCTTTATAGAGTTTATTATCATTCGTAGGTGCATCGGTTCCAGTTACTTCATTTCCTTCCTCATCTTTCCCATTCGCAACATACTCGATACCGATACCTTCAGCTCCATCAAGTTTTGCGCTCCATTTACCATAAAGATCAAGTTTGTTATTAATCCAGAATCTTTTACCGCCGTTATATCCATCGATATCTGTATTGTAAGGAGTACCTTCAAACAATCCCCACTTATCGAGTTTGTCTGTCATATCAACGGTCATATCGTATTCTGTATCAACCCATTCAGTGAGTTTTGTAGCAAAATTGAATGGGGAGCTCACACAGGCTTGATCCATGTACCATCCGATAAAGTTATATTCATTTCTTAAGCCAGTTAACGGACTAATCTTTTCACCATAACTGACACGGAAAGACATTGCAGGTTTATTTGTACCCCAATCCAAACTCAGATCTTTCTCTCCATCAATCAATGCATTCGGATGCAGGAAAACACGATACTGAATCTGCTTCCACTTTCCGTATACGGTAATCCCATCAAGGGGCATAGTTTTATCAGAGAAATCATACGGGGTTGAGCAAGACTCATCTATATACCAGCCTTCAAATACATATCCTTTTTGACGCCAGTCATGATCATCTGTTTCTGGATTATATGAGTCAGGGTCAAAGTAATTTGCATTCCCTTTCCCATAGCTGGCAAGTGAAGCCTCATAATTAATTCCACTGACTGTTTTTAATGTACCAGTAATCGGACTGTTTAGTAATTCATCCTGATAGTTGACAAACCGGCCGACTATGTAAGTCAACTTATAAGTTTCTCGAGTGTAGCGGAACTCAATGCCACCACTAGTAGCATATACTTGATATAAATTATCGGGTGTATATGAATCTTCTCCAAACCATCCACCGGAAACATAAAAATCAACATTTGTCCCATAAGGAATCCAATCAGTCCAGCCATCATTTCCTGTACGTTTTGTTTCACCATAAACTGGCTGACTTCCATTCATATCTACTACTAACTTGTATTCTTCATTACTGGAAAGTTTAACCCTATAGTCTTTTGGTGAAAAACCAGAAAATGATCTGAATGTCATTCTATCACCAACTCCAGTTGGCACAGTATAAGTT
>CACZNR010000216.1 GCA_902782475.1 uncultured Eubacteriales bacterium | reverse complement strand
GTAAATAAATCTCAGAACAATTCGTTTATTATCCGTAGACAGTCGTTCTCTCTGTCAGTCTCACAGTAGAATGTGAAGGTATTGTCGATTATGGTAAACAGCATAACGTCTATGTTAGCTATCTGCATGAGACTTGTGAACCTGTCGAGGATGTTGCTGTCTATATGGTCATTAGGTGAATATACAGTGAACTTGCTGATGCCGTTCTGTATCATATATTCAGGATCCTGACTGGATTTCCTTACACAGTTCTCGGCTGCCATGAGGTTGCCTGTCTTGACGGTGAAGGTGATATCCACTCTTCCCTGTGATGGAGAAGACTGTGATATGTAGTTTACTTCGATCCTTTCCTTGTGGAGGTTCTCCATGAGCCTTGAAAGGTAGCTTATGGTACAGGATGCATTCTTTATGCTTATGACGGAAATGTTTGATTCCACCTTTGCCTTTGCCCTTGCTGTATCGGAAGCAATTATGTCCTGCATTGAATAAAGACCAATGCCCTGCTGCAGTATGAAACGTGCTGCAGTAAGTGCTCCTTCGGCAAATACCTTTCTGCTTTCGGTGTGATGGGATATGGTGAGGGTCTCCTGCTTTCCTATGAAGAGGACTTCGTGGTCTCCTGCAAGATTTCCGCCTCTTATAGAATGGAAGCCTATCTCATGAGGCTTTCTCTTTGCATCATTGCCTCCGCGTCCGAACTGATAATGATACTGATTGTCCAGGGTCTCATTTATTCCGTCGGCCAGAAGGAGAGCCGTTCCGCTTGGGGCATCTACCTTTCTGTTGTGATGCTTTTCTATGATCTCGATATCGGACTGTTCGCCTATGAACTGGGCTGCCTTCTTGACTAGCTGAAGCTGAACATTTACTCCCAGGGACATGTTTGCAGTATAGAATACAGGGATGTCCTTAGATGCGATCTGTATGGATTTTTTCTGAGCTTCATCGTAGCCGGTGGTAGCGATAAGTATAGGAAGATTGTTCTTTCTCGCATAGGAAAGATTTCCCTCAAGTGCACCAGGCTTTGAGAAGTCCACCAGAAGATCCGCATCCACAGTGCATTTTTCAAGGCTCGTAAAAACAGGGAATGGATTTGCAACTGATGTGTTCAGATCTATTCCTGCAACAACAGAAAAATCATCATCTTCGCTGAATGCTTCGACAAGGTTTCTCCCCATCTGACCATTCACGCCGATGATTATCACTCTTTTTTTCATTCTTTCTTATATTCTCCTTATATCAAAGAATAAGAAGCCAAAACTTCTTTTAACTTACCAAGGGCAGTCTCGGACATGCTGCAAAGAGGGAGCCTTAACGGTCCTGCCTTGAATCCCATGAGATTAAGTGCTGTCTTTACAGGGATCGGGTTCACATCTGAGAACATTATATTGTTAAGAGGGTTATACCTCAGCTGATATTCAAGTGCCTTTTCGTGGTCACCATCCAGATATGCTCTGCACATGTCATGGACCATCTTTGGAGCGATGTTTGCTGTGACAGAGATGACGCCCTTGCCACCAAGTGCCATGATTGGAACAGTCTGGTCGTCATTTCCTGAATAGATGGTCATGTTATCCTTTACGACTCTTGCTATCTCAAGGATCTGAGAGATATTGCCTGATGCTTCCTTGATCCCCTGGAGATTCTCATGAGGAGCAAGTCTTTCATATGTGGCAGGTAGGACATTGACACCTGTCCTGGATGGTACATTATAGATTATGATCGGTGTATTCACACTGTCTGCGACTTTCATGTAATGCTGGTACAGACCTTCCTGGGAACACTTGTTATAGAAAGGAGTAACAACGAGAAGGGCATCCGCACCTATGCTCTCTGCATACTGGGATTCATTTATGACCATCTCAGTATTGTTGCCGCCGGTCCCAAGGATGAGAGGTACTCTTCCGCCTACATATTCCACAGCTGCCTTCATTACCCTGTGCTTTTCATCAGGGTCCATCGTGGCAGGCTCTCCTGTGGTCCCGCAGACCAGTATAGCATCGGTCCCGTTTTCGATCTGAAAATCAATGAGATGTTTAAGAGCATCATAATTGATCCCATTTTCTGTAAATGGTGTGACTAAAGCTACTGCTGAACCTTCAAAAATGCTCATGATAAAGTCTCCTCATGTCTCAAAAATTTTCAAAAAGATTATATATTCATATGTATCAATTGTCAAATGTAGGATGTGTCAAAAACCCCGTGATATAGGGCTTTTTATTGAAATATAGTGGTCTTTACTGTATCATATAGTTCACTGGGAAAGTGAGGCGTGACAGTTGATGGAAAGCTATGATTCTTTTGCGGATCAGTATGATTATCTGATGAAAGACATCTCATATGAGAAATGGACAGATTATCTGTGCTCCTTTTTCCGTGATGCAGATATCGATGTGAACAGGATAACTGACATAGGCTGCGGTACCGGAAAGATCACTCTTATCCTGGCTGACAGGGGATATACTGTAACAGGGATAGACAGATCCGAGAACATGCTGCGTGTGGCCTCGGAAGCGGCAAGGGAAAAAGGTCTTCACATTCAGTTCTCGTGTCAGGATCTTGAGGATATAACTGTGGGAAAGAGCGATGCCATCTGCATGAACATGGACGTACTCAATTACATCTCACAGGATAAAGTGGAAAATGTGCTTGCAAAGCTGTTTGCCGGACTGAGAAAAGGAGGCATCCTTCTCTTTGATATCTCAAGCAGTTACAAGCTGAGAGAAATACTCGGAGATAACTTCTATTATGAAGATCACGATGATGTCACCTATTTCTGGAAGAACTCCCTGAATCGGGAAGAGAAGAAGGTGGACATGGAGCTTACCTTCTTTGTGAGAAAAGGGGAGCTTTATGAGAGAAGGGATGAGTATCAGTCTCAGTACATACATGAGGAAAATGACATTAAAGACGCAGCCCTGAAGGCCGGCTTTATAGTTGATTCATATGAATTCGGGACCAGGAACGGTACCGGAGAAAAGAGTGAAAGAATATTATTCAGATGTAGGAAGGCAAAATAAAATGAAGGATACGATCAGAAGATATCTGCTCAATGATGAAGTCATAATAACGGCTTCTTCCACCAGGGATCTGGTAGAGGAAGCAAAGAATATACACAGTACCTACCCTGTATGTACTGCTGCCCTCGGAAGGACCCTTACAGGAACTGTGATGATGGCCCATACACTTAAAAATGACGATATGCTCCTTACCGTGAGCCTCAACGGAGGAGGCCCTGCAGGAACGGTGCTTGCCACTGCAAACGGCAGAGGAGAGGTAAAGGGATACATAGAGAATCCGTACGTGAACCTGCCCGCAAAGGAGAATGGAAAGCTTGATGTCGGCGGAGCCATAGGCAAGGATGGATTCGTGACTGTAACGAGGGATCTCGGAAACGGTCTTGAACCATATATCGGAAGGACGGAACTCGTATCAGGCGAGGTCGCTGAAGATCTGGCCATGTATTTCCTTAAATCAGAACAGCATAATACCATAGTATATCTGAGCGTTTGGGTAGACATAGATACCACAGTCATAGCAGCAGGGGGACTTATCATAAGTCCGCTCCCTAACTGCAGTGATGCGACCCTTGATTTTATTGAGTCCAGAGTCTTTGACATATCAAATTATGGCCTTATGCTCTTAAGCATGACTCCTGATGAGATCGTACACCGCATATTCGACGGCGGAGACCTCAAATTCATAGAAGAGAAGGAACCAAGGTATCACTGTGACTGTTCTGTGGAAAGATTTGAAAGGGGCATCATAGCCATAGGGGAAAAAGAGATCTCAGACATGATAGAGGAAGACGGACAGGCTGAAGTTGTCTGCAGATTCTGCAACAAGAAATACCATTTCGGCAAAAAGGATCTTATAAGACTTCTGGATGAGGCAAGGAAAAATGCAGGAAAAAATTGAGCTTGTGGATTTTAAGGGAAAGTTCGCAGAGTATTTCATGAAATGGACGCTTGACCATAAGGATGAGATAGAGAAGGATGAACTGGATGAACAGGAACTTTACTATGATCTTTATGACAAGTGGCTGGAGGAAGCCAATTCCGAGTTCGGAGGAAAGGCTCCCAAGGATTATTTTGAAGATGCTGAAGATAAAAGGCTTCTTCTTTCTGCTCTCATAGATTACATCAAGCAGGGCATCTCAGTACCTGATCCTCTTGTAAACAGCATAGTAAGACATGGGGATGAGACCTATCCGATAATCCTGAGCATCCTCATGAATACAGATATATATGAAGATCTGGACCCGGATACAGTCGATGAGATAAGGGCTGAATGCGTTTCACTCATATGGGATATGGGAAAGGAACATCCTTATCTGCGTTATGCTGAACTGCTGGTTGGTCAGGAAGAGGATTCAAAGCTTGCAGAGATACTCTGTGAGATACTCATGGACAGGGATGGTGACGTTCTTGACAGATTATATGAAGGATATGAGAAGGCAGGTACATATGCCAGGACCTGCATAATAGATATCCTGTCTTCACATGGGGATGAAAGGGCAAAGGAACTCATAAAAGAGGAACTTTTAAAGGGAAAACTGGATAAACTGTTTCTTTGTTCCAAGCTTATGATGTATAATGACCCTGAGGCCTCTCTGATTATAAAAAATCAGATGTCTTCTCCTGATAACGATTACTATGCCTACAGGGAACTGAGGAATATGTATGAGGAGCTCACTGGAGAGATCCTGGACACAGAGGATTTTTCCGGGGACCCGACCTATGAAGTGGAAAAATATATCTTCGAGGAGGAAGATGATGAAAAATAACTGTTATGCTTCTGCCTCCTTTGGTCTGGAAAGCATCGTAGCCAGAGAGCTGAAGGAACTGGGGATAGAGAATATCAGGACCCGTGACGCAAGGGTATATTTTGACGCTGATGAGGAAGAGATAATAAAAGCAAATCTCTGGCTCAGGTCAGCAGACAGGATATACATAGTACTTGGGGAATTCCGGGCAACTTCCTTTGACGAGCTGTATGATAGTATCTTTGACATGGAATGGCAGGAGATCCTTCCAAAGGACGCATATATAAGTGTGAACGGTGATACGGTAAGATCCACCATAATGAGCGTATCAGATGTTCAGTCCGTAACAAAAAAGGCCATCGTGTCAAAACTTAAGGAAAAGTACGGTATATCCTTCTTCCGTGAGAACGGAGAAGAGTATCCGGTGTATGTATCAATAATAAGAGACAATGTCACTGTTGCGCTGAATACCAGTGGAGAAGGACTAAACAGACGTGGATACAGGGTGGCAAATGTAAAGGCGCCCATACGGGAGACTCTGGCCTCCGGGATAATACATATATCAAGATGGTCGGACAGACCTTTCTATGATCCCATGTGCGGAAGCGGGACCATAGCTATAGAGGCTGCCATGAAGGCAAAGAACATAGCTCCTGGGCTCAGAAGGAAAACTGCCATAGAAAGATGGAACAGTGAACTTGAACAGACTGCAGTCCGCTTAAGAAGTGAAGCAAAGGCAAGCATAATCGAGGATCCCGAGGTTCTGATACATGCTTCGGATATCGATGTGTCATGTGTCGAAAGTGCAAAGAGAAATGCCAGAAAGGCCGGTGTGGAAGACATCATCAGATTCTCTGCAGGGGATGTCAGGAGATTCAGGCCGGAGACAGAGGAAGGGACAATCATCATAAATCCTCCTTATGCGATACGACTCAATAACAGTAAGGAGATAGATGACCTTTATGCTGCCATAGGAAGGATATACAGGAAGCTTTCCGGATTCAGACTGTATTCCATATGTGCTGACGAAGATTTTGCAGAGAAGTTTGGAATGAAAGAAGACAGTAAGAGAAAACTGTACAACGGTAACATCAGATGTTATCTGTACCAGTATTTCAAAAGGAGGGAGAATGGTAAAGAATAAGAACCTGATGAAACTTATACTTACAGCACTGTTCACAGGGATAGCTGTAGTACTTAAATGCTTTCTTGGGATACCGGTGAATCTGTTCGGTGGATTCATTAAGGATATAAATCTTTCTACAAGTATCATCATGTATACAAGCATCATATTCGGACCTCTTTACGGAGGGATAGCCGGTGGACTTGTGGATCTTCTGGCGTATGTCATAAGGCCAATGGGAGCATTTCAGCCACTGTTCACAGTGGTGAACATACTGTTCGGTGTGATACCTGCATTATTTACAAAACTTCTTCCGAACAGGCCGTTCGTAGCGATCCTTGTAAAAGTTGCCGTCACACAGACCGTATGTTCATTCATACTCAACACTCTGATACTGATACTTCTTGGATATATGCCTGCATCTGTTGCATGGGTCAGGGCACTGTCTGCATTCGTACTCATACCGGTACATTCAGTAGTTATATATTATCTGCTTAAGGCGACTGAACCGCATTACAAGAAGATATTCCTTCAATAGGACATATAAATCATTCGTGGGGAAGTCGGCTTTCAGGTAGTCACTTGCCACATGAAAAATGTACAAAACAGGCATGACCATTAAGGCCATGCCTGTTCTATGCTATCATCTCGGATACCTGTGGATCGTGTTCTGTTTCTATTGTTTCTGAAAATAGAAACAGAACGGACCGATGAGCCTTAAGCGTGTATCAAAAGTTAAAAACCTCTCCTTTTCAGATCTTCCACAAGTTCCACATAGAATCTGCAGATATCAGATATTCCTTCACCTTCTTTATTATTCAGACGGTGCCTTCGGAGATCTATGGCATCCAGATGGGATATGCCCCTGAAAGTATTGGATCTCAGTACTTTGACATCCTCCCACGACTGAAGTCATGGGATTCCTAAGAAATGATGGTTTGTACAGCCGTGAGACTTACGTCTTTCAAACCCG
>CACZNR010000215.1 GCA_902782475.1 uncultured Eubacteriales bacterium | reverse complement strand
TCTCCTTTTCAGTGAACTTCTGAAACATATTCAACTATCATATAATCGAATCTTACGGGTTCTATGAAATCGCTGGGAAGGAACTTTGTCCTTTTGAAATAGGAAAGATCCCTTGCATGCTTGGATACCCATACGGGTTCTGCTATGTCAAGTTCCTTGTATACCTGTTCCATGCAGTCCATCAGTGCGTTTGCAGGATCGTCTATCTGGCTCTGTGCATCAGCCTTGGCAATTATCTTGTTATCTTTGTGAAGTGTTACCCAGATCTTCATGAAAACCTCGTGTTCATATTTATTTATATTGTAACATTTTTAAGAAGCTTATGTATCCTGTCTTGTTATTTGACAGGTCTTTAAGTAAAATGAACACGTTTATTAATATGATACCGGAGCTGTGGCTTTATGATAAGTAGATTGCTTAAAAACAAATGGATATATATCGCTCTTGCTGTGATACTGGCAGCAGGACTTATTTTTGTTCTGTTCTTTGTGGTCAACTGGGGCCTTTCTGATACAAAGATAACTGAGCTGTATACAAAGGGCACATTCATTGACGGCATTTATATCAACGACATAAATCTTTCCGGAAAGACCATGGACGAAGGACGCGAGATAGCCATAAGGGAAGCTACCGCCATGCTCAAGTCTTCATCCGTAAGGATAAAGATAGGAGAAAAGGTATATACCCTCAAGGGCTCTGACATAGGAGCACTTGTAGACTATGAGTCAGTCCTCAAGGAAGCGATCCTAACAGGCAGAAGAGGATCCAGGCTGTCAAATTCCAGGGAGGTCAGGGAAGTGGCCGAGAACGGCAGATACTTCTATCTGTCCATGGACATAGACAGGTCAGTCCTTGAGAGCACGCTTAAGGAGATGAGTGCAACATTCAACACACTGCCACAGGATTCCATGGTGGCAGTAAAGACTACCAGGACACCAAGTACATATTATATAAACAGTACCATTGAGATCTCTGATTCCGTTGTCGGAAGGACTGTGGATATAGAGGGACTCATGAACTCCATAATAAAGGCCGTAAAGAATGGTGATCAGAACAGGATAATAGTTCCTGATGCAGAGGAGACACTGCCTGAGAACATCAATCTGGACGAGCTCATGGAGGAGACGACAGTCATAAGCAGTACATCCATAAGTCTTGAGGGACTGGACGGTTCCCAGCTTTTCAATATCTGGAGAGGGAGCGAGATGCTTACAGGCACAGTCATAGAGCCGGGAGAATCACTGTCACTTTCCGAACTCTTCGGAGACATAGAGAATGAAGGAAGCTGGAAATATGCTCTCATGATGACTGATAAGGGTCAGCAGCAGATCATAGGCGGCGGGATCGAATATGTTGCATCTGCATTCTATCAGAACGCACTGAGCTCCGGTCTTACTGTGGATGAGGTAGCTCATCATGTGGTGACACCGGCCAATATAGTTGACGGACTGGATGCCATGGTATACAGGGCTGAAGGCAAAGACCTCAAGGTCACCAACAATTTCAAGTTCCCTGTCAGGATAGTAGCAAACTGTGACGGTGGAAAGAAGAAGAACCTGGAAGTCATATTCTATGGAGGAGAGCCAAACTACAAGTTTGAGGTATCCACCCATATGATAAGGGAGATAGAGCCTGTGGCAGAGCCTGAGACCATGGTGGATGAAACACAGGGTCCTGACTATGAGCAGTGGACGGAACCGAGAAGGAACGGAAAAGTCGTTGAAGTATACAGGCAGAGAAGGGATTCAAAGACAGGAGACCTTATTGGAAATCAGATACTTGTGGAAACAGTTACCTATCCTGAGGCCGCAGGCAAGAAAGTGATCGGAAAAGCCCAGGAAGAGACACCTGCAACACCTGATACACAGACGGATCCACAGCCAGGGGATGACGGTAATACCGACGGAACCAATACGCAGACTGAGACCGGTGAAAAGACTGAAACTGATACCGGAGATGACGGTAAGCAGAATGGTGATGACAAGCAGGAAAACACAGCAGGCAACACCGAAAATTCTGCCGAAAATAAAGGATAAATGAGACTGTCAAACTACTATAAATGTGTTGACAAAGAAGGTATTGGCTTTTAAAATTATATTGCAATTGCATACTTGATTATGCGAGTGTAGTTTAATGGTAGAGCTCCAGCTTCCCAAGCTGGTAACGAGGGTTCGATTCCCTTCACTCGCTCCACCTACACCGATTTTGTGTTCTACCGAGTATGCGTTGTCAATATATGTATATAAATCTAAATTGGAGGAAAGAAGATGGCAAAACAAGTTTTCTCAAGAACAAAGCCACACGTAAACGTAGGAACCATTGGGCACGTAGACCATGGTAAGACAACACTGACAGCAGCAATCACAATGGTACTGGCAGCATTACACACAGGAACAGACGCAAAGGACTT
>CACZNR010000214.1 GCA_902782475.1 uncultured Eubacteriales bacterium | reverse complement strand
TGACAGTGGAAGTGTCACACGCTTGAATGTCTGCCATTTGTTTGCTCCAAGGTCATAGCTTGCCACCATGAGGTTCCTGTCTATCTTGCTTATGGAAGTATGTATCTGGATGATCATGTATGGCAGAAAATCATACACCATACCGATCATTACCTTGATATCACTTGCCAGAGTGAAATTCATCAGTATCCCTCTCCATGCATATGTCTTAAGGAGCATATTTATCCACATCGGAAGGGTCAGGAGCAGTGTCATCATGGTCTGTGCCCTCTCTGAGAGGTTCGACATGAAAAGTGCCGCCGGATATCCTATAAGAAGGCACAGTACCGTGGTCATGAGTGCGATCTTCAGGGATTCAAACAATACCTTCAGGAATACCGGGTCCTGTACAAATTTAGCGAAATTATCCAGTGTAAAATGGAACATCAGGAGGTCATTCCCGCTGTCTGTAAGAGCATACAGAAGTATCATTATCATAGGAATGACTATGAATACTGATATCCATATTATGTAAGGATAAGTCATCCTGTAAAATGATTTCATCAGACGTTTGCCTCCATCTTATGCATGACGTGGATAAGGTCAGGTTCTATAACGATATCGACCTTGTCCCCTTCTTCGTATTTTTCTGTAGTATCCACCTTAAGTTCTCTGCCCTGTGTAGAGAATGTGATATCATACGAACCTTCCTGGATATCTCCCATGTCAAAGTCGAATTTTACTTCGGTGATCTCAACAGGTGAATCATCCTGGAGGTTCCAGGCTTCAGCACTTGCCCAGGTCTTGAGGTCAGTTGATATGGCCATTGATTCCTTTATCTCGTCAGGAGTCTTGAAGAAATCAAGTGCAGATATACCGATATTCCTTCTTGCGTCTTCGACATATTCGTCTCTTACAACGAATACCTTTACAGTGGTCTCAGTCTTCTCCTGTGTACCGAAGGTTATTTGGTAAACTCCCGGTTCCTTCTCTATGTTATGCTCGACCTTTGTTATGGAAAGTTCCATATCATCATCCACATCCCATGCTTGGGCATTGGCCCTTGCTATAAGGTCAGCATCCGTGATCTCATCAACGTCATCGATATCTATATTGAAGTCATTGGCACTGATCTTTTCCTGTGCTGCTTCATTGTATTTGTCATGTTCAGAGAGGATATGCATCTTGACGGTCTTGGATGTACCGCTCTTGGTCTCAACCATCATCTCATAGTGGACTCCCTTGAAAAGAACTGTCTTTACGGTTCCCTTGAGCACTGTCCCCTTCTGGACACCTGCCGTATTCAGAGGAAGGAGCTTTACATCCTCAGGCCTTATGAGCACATCTACCGGCTCGTTCTCCCTGAACCCGAAATCCACACAGTCATAAACTCTCTCATCTATCTTTACCTTGCGGTCTTCGATCATCGTTCCGTCAAGTATGTTTGACTCACCGATAAACTTTGCCACGTATTCATTTGCAGGCTCATTGTATATCTCAAGAGGAGTTCCTATCTGTACTATCTCTCCTGCATTCATAACGACTATCTTATCTGACATCGTAAGAGCTTCTTCCTGGTCGTGTGTTACATATATGAATGTAATGCCGACTTCCTGCTGGATCCTTTTAAGCTCTCTCTGCATCTCCTTACGAAGCTTAAGGTCAAGAGCTCCAAGCGGTTCGTCCAGAAGAAGGACGTTCGGCTCATTTACCAGTGCCCTTGCAATTGCAACTCTCTGCTGCTGACCTCCTGAGAGGAGCGTTACGTTTCTCTTCTCATATCCCTCAAGATTTACAAGGGAAAGCATCCTGTTTACCTTGGAAGCAATAATATCTTCACTCATCTTCTTGATCCTGAGTCCGAACGCAATGTTGTCATAGACATTGAGATGCGGGAACAGTGCATATCTCTGAAAGACGGTATTTACCTCCCTTTTATACGGAGGGATATTGTCCATGCATTCTCCATCAAAGATGACTGTTCCTTCGTCCTGTGCAAGAAATCCTCCAAGGATCCTCAGCAGAGTGGTCTTTCCGCATCCGGATGGTCCCAGAAGTGTAACGAATTCGTTCTCGTTTATGTTAAGATTGATTCCCTTAAGTACGACCTGTCCGTCAAATGATTTGACTATATTTTTAAATTCGATCAACGTTCTCATGTCACTGCTCCTTAAAAAATCGGTGGATTGCATATCCACAGTACTTTTGCATTCCTTCCTGATATGTTCTCCAGATAATGTTCCCTGTCCCCTGTGATGTAGAAAGTAGAGCCTTCTCTGACTTCATATCTCTCATCACCGTTCACAAGGAAGACCTTACCCTTGAATACATATCCGAACTCTTCACCTTCGTGAGGTTCGATCTTCTGGGATGTTCCGCCCGGCTTTATCTCTATCACGATAGGTTCCATGGCATTCTTCTGAGCTGTAGGAACTATCCAGTTGATGATATAATCCTCTTTCTCATCAACAAAATAGTCCTCCTCATTGAATACTATCCTGTCGCTTTTGCTTTCCTTGAAGAAATCCGACATGTTGGTTCCAAGCACTTCCACTATATCCATAAGGGTCGGAAGTGACGGAACTGCAATGTCATTCTCCAGCTGTGAAAGAAAACCCTTCGTCAGCTCACAACGGGAAGCAAGTTCCTCCTGTGTCAGACCATTTTTTATCCTTAATTGTCTTATTCTGCGTCCTACGTCCATGATGTTTCGTGTTTAATATTACTAAATTTTTTCTTAAATATAATTAAACAATATTATTATACATATGGGGCTTCAAATAGCAATATGCTTTGATATAAAAATGAAGAAATTTTTTTATTTTCGTTATGAAAAACGGTCTACTATGCAGGAAGATATCATTTGGGTTCTTTTGATCTCCTGCTGGAGTTCAGGCCTGTGCCCCTGCCACAGATATATTTTCGGATAGAAAAAAAGAGGTGTTTACACACCCCTTTTTATGTCTTCTGAAGCCGTCATTTGGACAGCAGCTGTTCTTTCTGGGCTCTATCCATCTGCTTTATCTGGTACTCTCTTCTGGAAGCCTCAGCCCTGTCCTTACAAATCTCAGAATACACAAGAACGACAGGAGCCCTGTATTTTGTATACTTTGCTCCCTTGCCGGAATTATGTTTTTCGATCCTTTTATCTATGTCATTAGTGATCCCTGTATAGAGGGTATCATCACTGCATCTAACGATGTATACGTACCAATTATCCATGATATGAAAAAAGCTCCCCGAAAGGAGCTTTGTCTCTGTGTAACAAAGTTACTGTAATTCGATCTCGCCGCCAACTTCTGTGATCTTAGCTGCGATCTGATCAGCTTCGTCCTTGGAAACGTTCTCTTTGATTGGCTTTGGAGCTCCGTCAACGAGGTCCTTAGCTTCCTTAAGTCCAAGACCGGTGATCTCTCTAACGACCTTGATAACCTTGATCTTCTGATCTCCAGCGCTCTTAAGAATTACGTTGAATTCTGTCTTCTCTTCTTCAGCTGCTGCTGCGCCACCTGCTGCTGGTGCTGCTACTACTGCTGCTGCTGCGCTTACTCCAAATGTCTCTTCGAGTTCCTTTACTAAGTCTGCTAACTCAAGAACGTTCATCTCTTTTATAGCGTCAATTATCTGCTGCTTATCCATTATTATTTCCTCCGTTAATTTAAGCTGTTTCTTGTTCTTCTTTTTGTTTCCTAATTGCATCAAGAGCTCTTACGAAGCTTGAAACTGGTGAATTCAAGCTGCCCATGATCCTTGCAATAGATTCTTCCTTGGAAGGTGTCTGTGCAAGATTCAAGACTGTTGCTGAATCGATTGCCTTACCTTCGTAAACTCCACCCTTGATCTCTGTCTTGCCTAAGTTCTTTATGAAATCATAAACAACCTTTGCGGCAGATACTGGATCGTTTGCACTGTAGGCTACTGCAGTTGGTCCTTCCAACATATGCTCTAAACCTGTAACTCCGAGATTCTCAGCTGCTCTCTTTATAACGGTATTCTTGATAACCTTATAAGAAGCACCTGCGGCACGGATCTTGTTTCTCAGCTCTGTTACTTCGGCAACTGTCATGCCACGATAATCAAGAAATACCAAGCTCTGTGCTTTCTCAAACTGTTCCTGCACACCAGCTATGATCTCCTGCTTAGCCTTTAAGGTATAATCCTTCAAGATCTTCACCTCCTGTTAAAATAAAAAACCTGTTCATTCCCAAGCGAGGAAACGAACAGGTATATACTCTATTCTTTGCTCTCCTCGGTAGGATTTATGCTTACGCACCTACTGTCTCAGGAAAAATGACCTTTAATATATTACTTAATTGACAGACTTTTGTCAATCATTTACTGAAAGTTAGCTGGATTCAGTTTGATTCCAGGTCCCATTGTTGAAGAAACAACGATGCTTCTCAGATACTGGCCCTTAGCTGAAGCAGGTCTTGCTCTTACTATGGCTGTCATGAGAGTGTCGATATTCTCCTGCAGTTTTGCAGGCTCAAATGATTTCTTTCCAACTGGGCAGTGGATTATGGCTGTTCTGTCGACCCTGTATTCTACCTTACCGGATTTGCTCTCCTGAACTGCCTTGCCGATATCCATTGTAACTGTTCCTGACTTTGGGTTAGGCATGAGTCCCTTAGGTCCAAGGATCCTACCTATACGTCCTACGACACCCATCATGTCAGGTGTTGCGATACAAACATCGAAATCGAACCAGTTTTCCTTCTGGATCTTTTCTACCATGTCCATCTCGCCTACGTAATCAGCACCTGCATCTCTTGCTTCCTGAGCCTTATCGCCTCTTGCGAAAACAAGGATCTTAACTTCCTTACCAGTTCCGTTAGGAAGTACTACGGTACCTCTTACCTGCTGATCAGCATGTCTTGGGTCAACACCAAGTCTTACTGATAATTCTATAGTTTCATCGAACTTTGCTTTTGCTGTCTGTAAAACCAGATCGATAGCCTGTGTTGTCTCATATAAGGTGTTCTTATCATATAACTTCTGACTATCCTGATAATTTTTTCCTCTTTTCATAATATACCTCCTGTGGTAATCCGGCCAAAAGCCTCCCACTGTTTCCTATTAGTCTACTACTTCGACACCCATGCTACGACAGGTACCAGCTATCATGCTCATTGCTGCTTCTATGCTAGCTGCATTAAGATCGTTCTTCTTGATCTCAGCGATCTCCTGAAGCTGTGCCTTGGTGATCTTTGCAACTTTGTCCCTGTTAGGAACCTTTGAACCAGATTCGATGTTGCATGCTCTCTTTACAAGAACTGCAGCTGGAGGACTCTTTAATATAAATGAGAATGAGTGGTCAGCATAAACTGTGATTACAGCAGGAATGATAAGTCCTGTCTGCTGAGCAGTTCTCTCATTAAATTGTTTTACAAAGTCCATGATGTTAACACCATGCTGTCCTAATGCAGGACCAACTGGTGGTGCAGGTGTTGCTTTTCCTGCAGGAATCTGTAATTTGATCAGTCCAATAACCTTTTTAGCCATTATATACACCTCCTATGTTGTGCAATGTGGTATTTGCGGGCGGCATTCCCTCCCACGTAAAAACAATTTCTTGTTTTCAGACGCCTTTAACTTGAACGAAGTCGAGTTCAACCTGGGTATCTCTTCCGAACATCGGAATAGTTACCTTTACTTTCTGCTGTTCAGCATTGACTTCTGTTACCTTGCCGGTGAAGTTTTCAAAAGGACCTGAAACGATTATTACTTCCTGTCCAACTGAAACATTCAGGCTTATCCTTACATCCTCTATTCCCATAGTTCTGATCTCAACATCAGTCAGTGGAATAGGCTTGCTCCCAGGCCCTACGAATCCGGTAACACCTCTTGTATTTCTGACTATATACCATGTCTGGTCTGTAAGGAGCATCTTTACCATAACGTAGCCTGGATAGAGCTTCTTCTGAACACGCTTACGGTTGCCATTCCTTACTTCTATAGTCTCTTCCTTCGGAACCTGAACATCATAGATGAGATCCTCAAGACCATTGTTGACCACAGTCTTCTTGAGATTGGTCATGACCTTGTCTTCATATCCTGAGTAGGTATATACGACATACCACTTAGGAGTATCAGTCTTTTCCTGTTTTATGAAGGTAAACTCATCAAGTCTGCTGGATTTTTCCTCAGGAACATCCATATTCTGTTCTTCAAGATTGTTTATATTATCTTTTTCCACTTAAGAATACACCTTTCATTAAGAACCCATAACAAGCCTGAATAACCTGCCAAGACCGAAATCGATAGCGCCAACGAGTATAGCTGCTACAGCTATGACTGCGATAACAGCCAGTGTGTAATTAAACAGATCCTTCCTGCTTGGCCATGTTACTTTCTTAAGTTCGCTTATTATATCCTTGAACCAGCGGATAATACCTCTCCTGCCCTGTTTTTTCTTTTCCTTGGCAGCCTTCTTCTTGGCCTTATCCTTCTGTTCCTTTTCGTTTCCAAGTAAAACTGTTTTTGCCATAATGCTTATCTCCGGGTCAGTTATCTTGTTTCACGATGTAAAGTATGCTTCTTGCAGAATCTGCAGTACTTATTCCTCTCAAGACGGTCAGGAGTATTCTTCTTATCCTTCATTGTATTGTAATTTCTCTGTTTGCATTCTGTACAAGCCAATATGATCTTCTCACGCATTTTACATTCCTCCGTTATGGTCGCAATTTTTTTGCAACTTAAAAAGCGGCTTATTCAAGCCAGCTATCAAAGTATAATATATCATCCATGTTCTGTCAACAGAATATTCTTTTAAAAATCGCTTTTTTAAAGGCAGATCCAGCAATATCTTCTGTCAAAAAAGAGGACAGTTTTCACTGTCCTCTCTGTGTCGTTTCATCCATTATTCGATAATTTCTGATACAACTCCTGATCCTACTGTCCTTCCGCCTTCTCTGATAGCGAATCTCAGTCCCTTCTCGATTGCGATTGGGG
>CACZNR010000213.1 GCA_902782475.1 uncultured Eubacteriales bacterium | reverse complement strand
TATCTTGTCCCCGGGCACTATGTCAGCGTCATTGCGCAGATACAGAAGTTCCAGCGTATCATCGGTCCCGGGAACTGCACTCAAGACTGCATTGTCCCTCGTCCTCTCAACGAGAACTGACACTCCTGATGCATCGTCCATGATGGAAAGGACCCTTGCATAGTTCCCTGCTGTATATATGACCTTGCCTATGAGTCCATCCTTTGAGTATACGATCATGTTGTTCCTAATGCCCTGATCCTCTCCGGCATTTATGGTAAACTCATCGAACCAGTCTCCGGGGACCGTACCGATTACCCTTGCAGTCACTATGTCAGTCTCATCTTCCCCAAGATAATTGAGGAGCCCACGGAGCCTTTCATTTTCCTTCTGTATCTCCTGATAGTCTTTAAGCATCTCTTCATACTGGGTGTTCTTCTCCAGGAGCTCATCATATCTCTCCTGAAGTTCCCTCGCACTCAGATTCTCCTCATTTGTATATGAGATATCTTCAAAAATGCCGTAAAGAAAATTCTGGAAAGGCTTTACTATGCCTCCAAGGACACTGACAGGACCCTTTGCCCTGTCTGTATTTGATGTGGCGATGACGAGCACGAAAAGTATCACCGCAAATATTATCGTCAATATCAAAGGTCTGTTTCTGTTAGGACCCATAACACTCCACCCTGAACATAATTTTGGTTTTACGATTATAACATTTTAGAATGAGTAAAAAATGGATTTCAAAAAAACTTCTTAATTATTTAACTTTTATACAGAGATGCCGTACTCCTTGAGTCTCTCAGCGATCCTGAACACAGGAAGCCCGACTACATTATTATAGTCTCCTTCTATCTTTTCAATGAACCGTACCGCATGCTCCTGTATTGCATATGCCCCTGCCTTGTCCATGTACGAAGCCACATCAAGATACCTGCTTATCTCATCTTCATCTATGTCCCTGAAGAAAACGTCTGTCTTTTCGTGAAAAAGCATCTCCCTTCCCTGATAGGAAAGTGAAACTCCGGTATATACACTGTGCTTTTTACCTGAAAGGGACCTTATCATTTCAGCCGCGTCTTCCCTTGAGGACGGCTTTCCAAGTATCCTTCCCTCAGCAAATACTATGGTGTCTGCACCTATGAGGAGCTCATCATCCTTTTTCTCAACAGCCATGGCCTTTTTATGGGCAAGCTTTTCCACATATTCTCCAGGTCCACTGAACTCTGTATGCTCATCTGCATCAGATACCCTGATCTCAAAGTCTTCAAAAAGCAGATGCAGAAGTTCCTTCCTTCTTGGTGACTTGGAAGCCAATACAACTTTCATACTGTATCTCCGATTTTCTACACAACATCCAAAAAAAGACTATAATGATATGAAAGATCGATTTTAGGCGAGGTGTAAAATGAACATTCCTTATATTATTTTTCTGGCAGTCGAAGCTGCCCTAGCTATTATACTATGTTTTTTCGGGTATAAAGCCAGAAAGGTAACTACCGGTATATATTCTTTTATGTTCCTTTTTTTCATACTGTATCCACTCTCAGCCCCCATCAAGGTGGATGAGATATATAAGCTCATAGGCTGTGCCTGCCTGAGCCTCATCCTTGCAGCGATCGTCTGTGCAATATATAACATTGCAATGTTCATGGCAGGTGGTGGCATAGGACTGGTGGCAGGTATATTCTTCTGCCATTATTTCAAGCTTGGTTTCACAAGTACAGTAGGCCTGATCATAATAATCGCCCTGACCCTTGCTGCTTCATCACTTTCAATGGCATACAAGAAACCATTGCTTGTCCTGTCTTCAGCGGCTCTGGGAGCCTTTCTGATCTCAGCTCTTGCCATATACACCTATACAGTTTCTCCCGAACTCGGAAAGGATCTTCTTGCACTGAACATAAGGCTTGAAACTGCTCCTGAGCTGATAGGGACTGCAATAAGGCCAATGTTCGACTATGTGCTCATAGGGACCGGAGTCCTTGGCATTGCAGGAGCTCTTACACAGTTTGGCATGAATAAAAGATGATCATTTAACGATGTACTCACCGCTGTCTTCAATGATCTCTGTTATCTCCGGTGCTTCACCGGTACAGTAATCAAAGAAATATATGTATTCTCCTTCCCTCAGTTCAAGGTCCTCTGTCAGAGCCTTAACATCGAAGGAGAATTTTTCTATCCTGGAATAATGCCAGGGCCGTTTGTTTTTCGGCAGACGTACCCGTAAAGCCTCAGGCATTTTTCTGTAGAAGTCCTTTTTCCAGTCTTCAGGTCTTTCAATGTCTGCGGAAAGATAAGCCCTGCCTTTTCTTAGGTACCAATCTAATTTAAAGCAGTCTATTAGTATCCTGTCACCGGTACTCTCTGCGTACTCAAAAAGGATATGTGCCATGTCCTGTTCCGTAAGCTTCTTGGGGTCGGTCCCGGCACTGTCAGAATTTTCTATCACCTTTTCAAAGAAATCAAAATAGCTTCCTTCCACATGGGCAGCCCTGTGAACGAAATGGTAATAGAGTCCGGAGTTGTAGATCCTTTCCAGGAAGTATTCCACTCTTCTCAGCTCATCAAGCTCCGATGAGCTTATGGCATCAGTTGAGATAACTTCGTATGGTGCCTGCTCACAATACCTTATGCCGTACCTTTCCGTCATCTTTTCCATCGGTGAGCCCTTGAGTACCTTCAGGAATCCCAGCTGAACCACCGGTGCCATCATGGCCATGCAGTCATCAAAGGACCTTTTAAAATGCACATAGTCTTCCAGAGGAAGCCCTGCAATAAGGTCAAGATGTATATTGGCTCTGTGCCCAAGGAGCATCCTTCTTACCACATCATCCGTATATGCTATGTCCTGCACTCTGTTTATGGCTCTCAGCGTGGGAAGATAAGTCGACTGCAGTCCTATCTCCAGAAAGAGCTTCCCCTTCTTTGAATGGTTTACTGCATCTATGAAATCCTCATCGATGAGGTCTGCAGCTATCTCAAAATGGAATTCCGTGTCCCTGCCTTCTTCATTTACGAATCTGATTATATCTGCGGCACGTTTTCTCACCGCATTGAATGTACGGTCAACGAATTTGACCTTCATTGCTCCGGCATCTATGTATTTCCGCAGATCCTTCCTGACCTTTTCAATGGATGTATATCTGACATTCTTGTCAGAGGAAGATAGACAGTAGGCACATGAGAAAGGACAGCCTCTTGAGGATTCATAATATATGAGCCTCCCCTTAAGGTCATCTATGTCAAAATATGGTTCCTCAATGGTTTCAAGATCAACAGGATCTGATGGCCGCGTGTGGACCATCCTTTCTCCGTCCATGTAGCAGAGCGAAGGGCATGTCTTAAGGTCTCCGTGGGCAAAATATGTCTTCTGAAAAGCATCGAAAGCCTTTTCTCCCTCTCCAAGCATTACAAAATCAGAATGTTCAAGAGCTGTCCCGGCATCATAGGTGACCTCAGGCCCTCCAAGAAGTATGTATGCCTCTGAAGCTTTTCTTATGCTGTCACACAGAGAATATACATATGAGACGTTCCAGATATATACGGAAAAAGCATAGACACCTGCCTCATGGGAAAGCAGATCAGAAAGAACCATATCCATATCATTGTTTATGGTATATTCCCTGATCTCTATCCTGTCTTCACCGCAGTAATTCTTTAGGTACCTAATTGCAGGATTCGTATGTGAGTATTTGGCATTGATCCCTATAAGAAGTATCTTGTCATTCATAAAAAGGTATATATCCTCCGTCAAGAGAATTATATACCTTTTACATATCTCATATAAATATGTGCTGTTCTCAGAAAAATGCCCTCATCCTTGTCATGGCTTCCTTTACATCCTCATGATCCCCGAATGTGGACAGCCTGAAATAACCTTCCCCGTTGGGACCGAATCCGACGCCCGGTGTACCGACAATCTGGAGCTTCTCAAGCATAAGGTCAAAAAACTTCCAGCTTTCAAAGCCCTTTGGACATTTAAGCCAGATGTATGGGGCATTCCTTCCTCCCACATAGTCAAAACCAAGAACGTCAAGGGTCTCCATCATTATCCTCCCGTTCTCCTTGTAATAGCTGACTGAACTGCGGATATATTCCTGACCCTCCAGAGTATACAGTGCCTTTCCTGCTTCCTGAAGTATCAAGGATACGCCATTGCTCCTGGTGCTCCTGGCTCTTGCATACATAGAATTGAGATGTAGTCCGCCTCTTGCAAGCTCATGAGGGATCACAGTATATCCAAGTCTCATTCCCGTAAAGCCTGCAGATTTTGAGAAGGACCTTATCTCTATGGCACAGTTACGTGCACCTTCTATCTCATATATGGAGTGTGGTATGTCCGGATCTGTGATATACGCTTCATATGCCGCATCGAATATGATGATACTGCCTTTGTTATTCGCATGTTCTACCCACCTGCGAAGGTCGTTTCTGTCATATGCTGCACCTGTAGGATTATTCGGAGAGCACAGGTAGATGATATCGCCTTCTGTATCAGCCTCCGGAAACGGAAGGAACCCATTTCTCTCATTAGCTTCAATATATATTACCTCTCTTCCGTCCATGAGGTTCGCATCTACATAGGCAGGATATGCAGGTGTCATCACAAGGGCGGAAATGTCATCATCAAAAAGAAGCAGTATGTTTCCAAGGTCATCAGCAGCTCCTGAGCTTATGAAGATATCCTCTTCCTTCATGGGTATGCCC
>CACZNR010000212.1 GCA_902782475.1 uncultured Eubacteriales bacterium | reverse complement strand
GAAGAAGTTATCAGACTTATAGAGGAGGAATGATATAATGGAAAAATTTCAGCCTGAACTTGATGATATCCTGGAAAAGGTAGACTGCAGATATTCTCTTGTAGTTGGCATAGCAAAAAGGGCAAGAGAACTTGTAAACGGGGACACACCACTCTCTGATGATCCTGATAAGAATCCTGTTTCAGAAGCTATCAAGGAAATAAACGAAGAGAAGATCGAAGTTGTAAGAAATGATTAAGGGAAAACACATAGTGATAGGAGTCACGGGAGGGATAGCGATCTACAAGATCTGCTCCCTTGTCAGCAGACTCAGCCAGAACGGTGCTGATGTGCATGTGGTAATGACTGAGAATGCCCAGAAGTTCGTAACTCCGATCACATTTGAGACACTGTCAAAGAACAGAGTCGTTACAGATACGTTCAACAGGGAAGATCCGTACGAAGTGGATCACATTTCGCTGGCAAAGCTTGCGGATGTGATACTCGTTGCTCCTGCTACAGCCAACATAATAGCAAAGGCTGCAAATGGGATCGCGGATGACTTTCTGTCCACCATGCTTCTTGCAGCAAAGTGCAGGATAGCATTTTCCCCTGCAATGAATACGAACATGCTCAATGCTCCGGCTACCAAAAGGAACATCGAGACACTGAAAAAGGACGGAAGGATCTTAATAGACAGTGCATCAGGAATGCTTGCATGCGGGGACGAGGGAGACGGAAGGCTTCCTGAACCGTCAGTCCTCTATGAGCATCTTGACTATATGCTGGAAGACAAGGATCTTGAAGGAAAGAAGGTACTTGTTACGGCAGGCCCTACAGTGGAAAAGATAGATGACGTCAGGTACCTGACCAACAGATCCACCGGCAAGATGGGCTATGCCATAGCCAAGGCCGCTGCAACAAGAGGAGCTGAAGTGACTCTGGTCTCAGGTCCTACGGGACTTGACTGTCCTTTGTATGTGAACAGGATAGACGTGACCAGTGCCAGGGACATGTATGAAGCATGCATGAAGGCTTTCGAGGACGCAGATATCGTAATAAAGGCCGCTGCCGTAGCTGATTATACTCCCGAAGAGTACAGGGAAGGAAAGATCAAGAAGGCAGGAGACATGGACCTGCATCTTGTAAGGACCAATGACATCCTGAAAGCTCTTGGAGAGAAGAAGAAGGATGGCCAGATACTCATCGGATTTGCTGCCGAAGCTGCTGATCTTGAAGAAAATGCCATAGGCAAGCTTGAAAGGAAGAACTTGGATGCCATAGCTGCAAATGATATCTCAAGAAAGGATGTGGGCTTTGGTACCGAACAGAATCAGATAACCATGTTCTTCAGGGACGGAAGCAGAAAGGCCTTCGACAAGGCCCATAAATCAGATGTTGCAGACATCATACTTGATGAAGCCATAAGACTTATGAAATAAGTACATATCAATGGGAGAACGTTGCTCAGAGGCTGCTTTTTAGCAGCCTCTGTCTGTATAGATGCCCATCACGGAACAGACAGTAAAGATGAGGCAGAGAAAACCCAGCAAGGACATATTTATCTTATGTACACATATGGAAGTGATAAATTGGTATAATTGTTCCTGAGGTAAGGAATGAAAAAGATCTTTTGTGAAGTAATAGTCGACATAGCCCATTCAAATATAGACAGAGTCTTTGACTATCTTATGCCGGAAAGCATGAATGCCGGGATAGGGTACAGGGTTCTTGTGCCTTTTGGGAACAAGAATATCGAGGGGATCATCCTGAGATTCAAGGACAGCACGGAAGTACCGGAAGAAAGACTTAAGGAAGTCAGTTCCGTACTTGATGACATGCCTATCGTTACAGAAGATCAGATCGAACTTGCGGGATATCTCTGTGTGAAATACAGGACCACCATGGCTTTTGCACTGAGACTCATGTTCCCTGCAAAGATAAGGGGAAACAGGATAGGTGAAAAGGCTGAGAAGGTACTTGTCCTTATCTCTGAGGAGGCTCTTCAGACCGAGATCGCCTCATGCTATACGAAGGATGGAAGGATAAAAGCGGAAAAGAAGCTTGGCATCTTGAGGACACTTTCATCCCAGAAGAAGATAAGGTATTCTGAAGCAGGCGGAGCCCTAGCATCAAGACTCCAGGAGAAAGGCATAGTCAGCATCGAAGAGGAGACTGTATACAGAAGGCCTCAGATACAGCTGGACAGCAGTGTGAGTGAGTTCACATATACTTCGGAGCAGCAGAAAGCCATAGACACCATAGACAGAGCCATCGACGGACATGAGAACAGGACCTTCCTGCTCCACGGGATAACGGGAAGCGGCAAGACGGAAGTATATATAGCTGCAGTAAGACATGCCCTGGAAACAGGAAAGACAGCCATATGCCTGGTGCCTGAGATCTCCATCACACCACAGATACTGAATGAATTCTCAAAGCATTTCGGCGACATAATCGCAGTATTCCACAGTGCTCTCTCCGACGGCGAGAAATATGATGAATGGAAGAGGATACGCAACGGTGAAGCAAAGATAGTTCTCGGAGCAAGGTCCGCCATATTCATGCCCCTTGAGGACATCGGAGTCATCATAATAGATGAGGAGCATTCGGAAAGCTACAAGAGCGACAATCATCCGAGATACAATGCCATAGAAGTGGCAAACATAAGGTCAAAGATGCACCACATACCTCTGGTGCTTGCAAGTGCCACTCCTCTTGTGGAGGATTACCTTAAGGTGAAGCTTGGCCAGTACGAGCTCATCGAGATGAAGCACAGGGTACTGGACCTTCCTCTTCCGCCGATAGAAGTAGTGGATATGAAGAAGGAATTCAGGAACGGAAACAGGGGAGTCCTGAGCGGAAGGCTCATAAAGGAGCTTGGAGAAGTGCTCTCAAGGGGTGAGCAGGCCATGCTGTTCCTGAACAGGAGAGGCTATGCCTCCAGCCTTATCTGCACTGAATGCGGGGAAGTCGTAAAATGCTCGCACTGTGACATACCTTTAAAATATCATAAGGACAGGAATGTCCTTTTATGCCATTACTGCGGAAGGACGTTCGGTCTTCCGGATACCTGTCCCAACTGCGGAAGCAGACAGTTAAGGCTTGTTGGAACAGGAACTGAGAAGGTGGTGGAGGAACTGGAAAAGTATTTTCCGGAGGCAAACATCCTCAGGATGGATTTCGATACCACCAGGAAAAAGGATTCATACACTAACATATTCAGACAGTTCAGGGAAGGAAAGGCAGATTTCCTGGTGGGAACACAGATGATCGCCAGGGGACTTGATTTTCCAAATGTCACCCTCTCTGCCATAATAAGCGTTGATTCCATGCTCTATTCAGGTGATTTCAGGCAGGAAGAAAGAACGTATTCAATGATAGAGCAGGTAGGTGGCAGGGCAGGAAGAAAGAAGGCCGGAAGGGTCATAGTCCAGACCTTCAGCCCTGAGCATTACGCTGTGAGATGTGCTGAAAAACACGACTTTGAAGGTTTCTTTGAAAAGGAGATAGAATACCGCAGGCAGACATTCAAGCCTCCGTATACCCGTGTGTACAGCATGCTGTTCGTACATCAGAATGAAGAGAAGGCGGAAAAACTGTGTGAGAAGGCATCCCTCATGCTGAAAAACAAGCTTAAAGCCTATGAAAATGATATACTTTTATTTGTATCAAAGGATGCACCAATAAGGAAGCTTGACGGAAAGTCAAGGTTCCATATACTTATCAAAGCAAAGGTAAATAAAGATCTTAAATATATAAAGGACATAATATACGACGTATGGGAAGAGGTCAGACAGCAGGACGGGGTCCTTGTGGGAGTGGACATCGACCCGTATTCAGTTAATTAGTCGGGAACAGGAGATATTATGGCATTAAGGAACATCATTACAGATCCGGACAGTAGGCTGAGAAAGATCTCACGTCCTGTAAAGGAGATAACACCTCACATCATAACGCTTCTTGATGACATGGCAGAGACCATGAAACAGGCAGAAGGTGTGGGACTTGCAGCACCTCAGGTAGGGGTACTCAGAAGAGTAGTTGTAATAGACGTGGGCGAAGGGCTCATAGAGCTCATAAACCCTGAGATAATCTCACAGAGCGGGAAACAGAAGGGACCTGAAGCATGTCTTTCAGTTGAGGACAGGAAGGGACTCGTCGAGAGACCGAACAAGGTCACTGTAAAGGCTCTGGACAGGGAAGGAAACGAGAGGATCATCGAAGGAGAGGGTCTCCTTGCAAGGTGCCTCTGTCATGAGATAGACCATCTTGACGGCATACTGTACATAGACAAGATGGAACGTGAAATGGAACTTGACGAGGAATACGAAGAAAATGAAGAAGCCTGACATAGTATTTCTCGGGACCCCGGAATTTGCGGTACCGTCCCTGGAGATGCTTCATGAAAACGGATATACCATAAAGGCAGTCATAACCCAGCCTGACAGGCCGAAGGGCAGGGGACATAAAATGGTGGCTCCTCCCGTAAAGGAGAAGGCACAGGAGCTTGGCATACCTGTCTATCAGTTTGAATCCCTCAGAAAGGAAGGAACTGATGTCCTAAGGGAGCTTGCACCGGACCTCATGATAACGGTGGCTTACGGACAGATACTTTCAAAGGAGATACTTGCCATTCCTGCCATCGGATGCATAAACGTCCATGGTTCACTGCTTCCAAAATACAGGGGAGCTGCACCCATCGAATATGCAGTCATAAACGGTGAAAAGGAGACAGGCGTGACCACCATGTTCACAGTAAGAAAGCTGGATGCAGGTGATATACTCCTGCAGGACAGGGTCACTATACCTGAGGACATGACAGGCGGGGAGCTCCGTGAGAAGCTTTCCCACGTGGGAGCAGGCACACTTCTCCGTACACTTAAGGAACTTGAGGAGGGGACTCTTGAGAGGATCCCCCAGAATGAAGAGGAAGCGACCTTCTCAACAATGCTTGACAAGGATTTCGGAAAGATAGATTTCACACAGGATGCATGGACGGTCCACAACCTGATCAGGGGCTGTGATCCCGAGCCTCAGGCATACTTCATGAAGGATGATACGAAGTTCAAGGTCTTAAGGTCAAAGGTATGCTCCATGGAAGGTGAACCAGGGAAGATACTCCTGTCAGACCCAAAGAAGGGCCTTGTGGTCGCCTGCGGAAAGGGATCTGTGGAGATACTGATCCTTCAGTATCCGGGAAGCAGGGCAATGGATGCAAAGGATTTTTTGAGAGGCAGGGGAGCACTTCTCCCTGAAGGAGACCACATAGGATAATGGCACAGAAAAAGAGCGACAGAGCGGTAGCAGTTGAGATACTTGAACAGGTGGAACAGGGCGGATATCTTAACCTTGTCCTTAACAGCAGCCTTAAGGGATATGACAGGACCAGGAGGAGCTTCATCACGGCTCTTGTTTATACTACCCTTGAGAACCTCATAAGGATAGACTACTGCATCGACAGTTTTCTGAGCAGCAAAAAGGTACATCATTTCGTTAGGAATGTCCTGCGCACAGGAGTATGTCAGCTCCTTTATTTTGAAAGCGTGCCCACCAGTGCTGCAGTCAATGAGAGCGTAAAGATAATAGCATCGTCAAAGAAAAGGGAGCTCAAGGGGTTCTGCAATGCTGTGCTTAGAAACATCTCAAATAACCTCGGGACCATCGATTATCCTGACGAGGATGAGGATCCTGTGGGATACCTTTCCGTGATGTACAGCTATCCGAAATGGCTGGTGGAGAAATACATAGCTGATTACGGATACGACTTTACTTCCGAGATGCTCTCATATTCCAGGAACGTCAGCGACATATGCATAAGGGCGAATACCGGGAAGATATCAAGGGAGGCCCTTATAGAGAAGCTTCAGACAAGAGAGATGTTCTCACGGACCGGACAGTGGTCAGAGAATGCCATATACATAAAGAATGTGAGCCAGATAGAAGACGATGAGCTCTTCATGGACGGTTCCATAGCAATACAGGGTGAGGCGTCCATGCTGGTATGCGAGGCGGCCGACCTTAAAGGCGGAGACAGGGTACTCGATCTGTGCGCTGCTCCGGGAGGAAAGAGTGCATACATAAGGACACTTGAAGATGTCAGTGTTGATTCATATGACATCCATCCCCACAGGGTAAAGCTCATGAAGGAGCTTTATGAGAGACTTGGCCTTGACATATCTGCAGGCGTAAATGATGCTACCATATTCAGGGAGGAACTGGAGGAAAAGTATGACGTTGTACTTGTTGATGCTCCTTGTTCCGCACTTGGACTTCTGTACAGGAAGCCCGACATAAAGCATAATAAAAAGGAAGATGATCTGGATTCTCTTACTGCCACTGAGAGGAAGATACTTGAAAATGCAGTAAGATATGCAAGACCGGGCGGACAGATCATATATTCAACATGCACCATAGACCGAAAAGAGAATTCGGATCTTGTAGAGGACTTCATTAAGAAGCACAGTGAAGTCCGATTGGGAGAACTTAAGGGGCTTAAAGCCGCTTTTAAGGACAGGGCAGAAAATGGAATGATACAGCTGTTCCCGCACATGGACGGGATAGATGGCTTTTTCATTGCAAAGCTTGTGAAGAATGGATAAGGGATTTCTTATATCAAAAACAGAAGATGAGATAAGGGAGATATTCTCTTCCCTTGGGGAAAAGAGCTTCAGGACTGGACAGCTTAAAAAATGGATGTACCAGCTGCAGCCGTTTTCTGCTATGAGTAATTTCTCAATGCAGCTTCGGGAAAAGCTTGAGCAGAGATTTGAGATGGGTTATCCGGAGATAATGGAAAAGTTCGTTTCAAAGGACGGGACCATCAAGTATCTGCTGAAGCTTTTTGACGGTAACATAGTGGAAGCAGTCGTGATGAAGTATTCATATGGCAATACTCTGTGCATCTCCACACAGGTGGGCTGCCCCATGGCATGCAGGTTCTGTGCCTCGGGCCTTAATGGTCTTACAAGACAGATGTATCCCTTTGAGCTCATAACACAGGTGCTCCTTATAAACAGGGCACTCGGCTCCGGAAGGGAGATCACGAACATCGTGCTCATGGGCACGGGAGAGCCTCTTCTGAACTATGACAACGTGGTCTATTTTTTAAGGGAGATACATAAGGAGGAAGCCCTGGGCATATCCTACAGGAACATCTCTCTTTCCACATGCGGGATAAAAGACAACATACTGCGTTTTGCGGATGAGGACATCCCGCTCACGCTGTGTCTGTCACTTCACAGTGCCATAAACAGCAAGCGTTCCATGATTATGCCGGTGGAGGACAGGATACCTCTTCAGGAGGCAGTCAGGGCTATGGAACATTACCAGAAAAAGACAGGAAGACGCATAGTCTACGAATACATAATGATAGGGGACCTGAATATAGGGGACGAGGATGCGGAAGCTCTCTGGCAGCTGGTCAAGGGCCAGACGGCCCATATAAACCTCATACCGCTGAACGGCAAAGTGGGGAATTTCAGGGAACCGACCAGACATGAGATACATTCATTCCTGCAGAAGCTTAAGGACAGGGGACTTTCTGCAACTATCAGGAGAAGTCTCGGACAGGACATAGAAGGTGCCTGCGGGCAGCTCAGAGCAAGGTATCTGGAAAATGAGATTAGGTAAACTGGAGATATACTGCATAACTGATAAAGGACTGGCAAGGGACGAGAACCAGGACCGCATCCTGTACGGAAGGATGAAGGGATATGGTTACATCTTTGCTGTTGCCGACGGACTTGGAGGCTACAGGGGCGGCAGTACTGCCAGCAGACTTACTCTAAAGAACATAGTCAGATATCTAAGAAGCTTTGAGCCCAGGGAAAAGAACCTTAGAAGTGCCATATATTACGCAAATGACAGACTTATAGCAGCTGCAGAGAAAAATGAGGAGCTTAAGGACATGGGCTCAACCATATGTCTCGTTACCCTGCGCAAGGGAAAGATCCTGGCACTAAATGCAGGCGATTCCAGGGCATATCTTTACAGCAGGGGAAAGCTCACACAGCTCACAAGGGATCATAGCATAGTATGGAGCCTGGTTGAGAAAGGTCTCATGACAAAGGAAGAGGCCAGGACATCCACCAACAGAAATGAGATATATTCAACTCTCGGCATCGAGAATCCCAAGCTTCAGATAGATGAATTCAGATGTGAATTCGAAAAGAAGGACATGCTCCTTCTCTGTTCAGACGGACTCAGCAGCTATTTCAGTGACGAGGAACTGGAGGAACTGTTTTCAAGGGGAAATGATGTTGAGCTACTTGGTGAGCATCTGTTCCGGCAGGTGATGAAGAGAGGCGCAGAAGACAACGTTTCCTTCATACTGGCCACATATGGAAAAGAGGCTTCCAATGGATAAGAACTCAAATCTTGTCATAAATAAAAGATACGAAGTCATAAGATCCATAGATGAGGGAGGAACATCCCTTATATTCCTGGTGTACGACCACAAGCGTAACAGGAACTGTGCCATGAAGGTGCTGAAAAAGGAATTCTCCACTGATCCTCTGTATGTAAAGGCTTTTACAAGTGAGATAAGCAGGCTCAAGAGACTCCGGTCCTCAAAGAACCGCGGGATAATACAGATACAGAACTACAGCATACAGGGAAGGTTCTATTACTATGTCATGGACTATGTTGAGGGAAAGACCCTAAAGACCCTCATCGAAGAGGACAGCCTTACATTCCATCAGAAGATGGAGATATCCATAAAGCTCTGTGAGGCCATTCAGTCTGCTCACAGTGCAGGTGTGGTCCACGGGGACATAAAATCGGCCAATGTAGTCATAAACAGTGATGGCGAACCTGTGATACTGGACTTTGGAAACGTGGATGAGAACATTGGTGAAAAGGGCGAGATCCTGGGCACCGTGGAATATTTCTCTCCGGAACAGGCAAGGGGAGAAAAGGCCGAGAAGGCATCGGACATATATTCTGCAGGAGTGGTGATATATGAGATGTTCACGGGACATCTTCCTTTTACAGGAGATGACCAGACCTCACTTGCGCTCCATCACATGTATTCCCTTCCTGAATTCTCGGAAGAGGATATGGACGGCATGAACGAGAGCATCCGCAGGATAATCCTCAAAGCACTCAGAAAATCAAGATCGGACAGATATCAGTCCCCAAACAGGATGGCTGATGACCTCAGAAAAGCTGAAACGGACCCCACAGGGGCATTTGTCACAGGCTTTGAGGAAGAGATGGAGGAAGGAAAAGTCGTCCTTAAAAAGGACAGGAGCGTGTTCTGGCGCAGGGTAAGGCATGTGCTATATACAGCAGTGGCCATACCGCTGATCCTTCTTGTGATATATACGGGCGTGCGGGTATACAGATCCCTGAAACGTGAAGAGGGACTGGTCAGCATGCCGAACTTTGAAAACATACCTCTTAAAGAGGCTCTGGAGATATCCAAGGAAAAGGGCTTTGCAACAAAGATATCCTATGAGCTGAGTACGGACATGAACGAGGACTACGTCATAAGCCAGAAGCCTGTGGTAGGGACAAAACTTGAACCCGGAGCCGAGATAGAGCTGGTGGTGAGCCTTGGAAATGAGCGTGGTGTCGTGATGCCTCAGCTTCTTGGCATAAGCTATGATCTTGCTGTGGAGAGGCTTGCAGACCTTGGCATAACGAATATAGAGACCAGATATACATATGTCGAAGGATATGAAGACTATGCAGTAGTGGAGCAGATGCCACTGTCAGGAGACACTGTACCAGAGGATTCAGTGGTAATACTGACTGTCAGCCATTCCAGGGAAAAACCTGCCAAGAATGTTCCTGACCTTGTGGGACACGGTCTGTTCGAAGCCGGCAGGGAAGCTTCTGTCAACGGCTTTGAGCACATATTCGTATCCTACGATGAAGGAAGGGCCCTCAATGTGGACCAACAGTATCCTACGGCAGACATGACGGAGGCGTCACTGCGCTTCATGAGACTTTATGCAGGAAGACCTTCCAAGAGCTTCCGGATGGAAGTGCCTGTGAACGAAGTAAGTTTCGGGACACATAAGGAAAATCATGTGATTATCACATATTCCATAGTATACGAAGGCGTTTCATATGAATTCGTTCTGGACGAATACACATTTGACGGTGAAGAAGGCGAAAGTGCAGCAACGGAGAAAAAGGCCTACGACCTGCAGCTTGATAACAGACTGCTGTCCTTCAGCGGCCGTGTCAGGATATATAACAATTATGAAGAAGTAAGATGACTGTCCTCCGTTTTGCAGGCAACTGTTTAATGGTATAATGAGATGGATCGTGCAGGAGGCGATAAGGCATCAAAGGTAAGATCTTGAAAGGCATCGGAGGCTTCTACTATGTCTATGGCGAGGATGGAAGTCTTTATGAATGCAGAGCAAAAGGGAAATTCAGGTATATCAGGGTAAGGCCTGCTCCTGGAGATGATGTGGAGTTCACACCTCCCACTGATACTCTCGGAGGAAGCATTGATTTCATCTGTGACAGAAAAAACGAGTTGCAGAGACCTTTTGTGGTGAACATAGATCAGCTTGCCATTGTCATATCCGTAATGGATCCGGCTCCGGACTTCACACTGGTGGACAAGATGATGATCTATGGACAGGATCTTGGAGTACCAGTGGTACTGGTCCTGAACAAGATAGATCTCAGAAGTGATTTCTCATCCATTGCAGATGACTACAGAAAAAGCGGTGTGAGCATCGTCGCAGTATCCTCGGTCACGGGAGAAGGGATGCAGGACCTAAAGGAGCATCTCCGTGGCAGGATAACATGCTTTTCCGGACAGAGCGCCGTTGGCAAATCGACTCTTTTAAATGCCATAGGCATCGATCTTAATGTGGAGACCGGAGAGCTGAGTGCAAAGACCAGAAGGGGCAGACATACTACGAGACACACAGAACTCTTCCGCATAGAGGAGCTCGACGCATACATAATGGATACTCCGGGATTCAGTTCCCTGGAGAGCCTGGAGATAGAGCCTGAGGATCTCGGGGAGTTCTACCCTGAATTTCGTCAGTATATCGGCAGGTGCCGGTTCGACAGATGTGTGCACATAAACGAACCTGACTGCGAGGTAAAAAATAACGTCCTTACCGGTGAGATACCGGAAGGAAGATATGAACGTTATAAATATATATATAAGGAACTTCTTGAAAGGAGAAACAACAGATATGTTTAATCATGGACTAGATGTAAAGGTCGCACCTTCCATCCTGGCCTCAGACTTTACAGAAATGAACAGATCCCTTCAGGCTATGAAGGAATGGGGAGCAGACTGGGTACACTGTGACGTAATGGACGGAATGTTCGTGCCGAACATTACTTTCGGACAGCAGATGATAAGGGATTTCAGGAAACATACAGACATGTTCCTGGATGTTCACCTGATGGTTCAGGCACCTGAAAGATATATAGATGAATTCATAGATGCGGGTGCAGATCTCATAACTGTACATCAGGAGGCTACAGTTCATCTTCACAGGACGATACTTCAGATAAAGAACAAGGGAGTAAAGTGCGGTGTTGCAATAAATCCTGCAACCAGCATATATACTCTTGAAGAAGTCCTTGGCGACATCGATATGGTACTTCTCATGTCATGTGACCCGGGATTTGGCGGAACGCCATTCATCCCTTACGCACTCAACAAGGCAAGAAGGCTGAGAGAGATGATGGGAGACAGACAGATCGATATAGAGGTCGACGGAGGAGTCAACGAAAAGAACATAGACGAGATACTTGATTCAGGTATCAACTGCATAGTTGCAGGAACAGCACTCTTCAGGTCACCAGATCCAAAGAAGTCTGTCGAGATACTCAGAAATGGAAACAGATAAAAAGAAACGGCCGTATCAGTATCTGTATGCTTTTTTCACGCTGCTCTTCCTCTTTGGAGTTATCCTGGTGGGAGTGGAGATTTTCTGCTTCTCAGAGGGATTCTACAGAAAGGAATTCCAGAAACTTGGAACTGCTGAATATGTAGGAGTGGACGAAGAAAGCGTAAACAGGGTCACAAAGGTCCTTCTGGACTATCTTAAGGGCAAGAGGGATGACATAAACGTGACCGTGGAAGTAAACGGAGTCATGACCGAATTCTACAATGACAGGGAAAAGGCCCACATGATGGATGTCAGAGCCCTTTACAGATGGACAAGGATCGTGGGATACGGAGGAATGATCGTGCTTCTGTTCCTCATGACACTGTCCCTCATACTTAAGGATCATGACATACGGATGAGAGCCCTTGACGGATACATCACGGGAAACATCATTTTCCTCGGGCTGGTCACTTTGGTGAGCATCTGGGCCGTAGCTGATTTCAACAGCTTCTGGGTATCATTCCACAGGCTGTTCTTTACCAACGACTTATGGCTCCTTGATCCGTATACTGACCGCATGATAAACGTGTTCGAGGAACAGCTGTTCTTTGACCTGGTCATAAGGATAGCGCTTTTTGCCATAGCGGTGATGGTGATAATACTGTTCGCAGTGATACTGTACAGAAAAGATATTAAAAACAAGAGAGAACGGGAATTTGGACAGATTTGAAAAAATAAGGGAAAACGGACATGCAACGATACTTGCCATAGAAACGTCGTGTGATGAGACCGCCGCAGCGGTGGTCAGGGATGGAAGGCAGGTTCTGGGCAATGTCCTTTTTTCTCAGATAGAGATACATAAGAAATTCGGAGGAGTAGTTCCTGAGATAGCATCAAGGAATCATGTGGAAAAGCTCCCATATATAGTCAGTGAGGCAATGGAGCGTGCAGGAGTCACCTTCAGTGATTTCGATGCAATAGCTGTTACCTATGGACCGGGACTTGTTGGAGCCCTGCTTACAGGAGTCTCCTATGCAAAGGCTCTTTCCTTTGCCAACGACATACCTCTGGTGGCAGTCAATCACATGGAGGGGCATCTGAGTGCCAATTTCATAACCTATCCTGATCTGGAACCTCCTTTCATATGCCTTCTGGTCTCAGGCGGGCACACAATGATCATAGAGGTAAGTGACTACTGCTCATATCGTCTAATAGGGACCACTAGAGACGATGCCATAGGTGAAGCCTTTGACAAAGTGGCGAGGGTACTTCATGAGCCCTATCCCGGAGGCCCGAATGTCGAGAGACTGGCACTGCAGGGAGACCCTGAGAAATACAGATTCAGCATACCGCTGAAAAATGAGGTCACATACGACTATTCCTTCTCAGGCCTCAAGACGGCAGTAATAAATCTCGTCAGGAACAGTGAGAGCAGAAGGGAAGAGATATCCAGGGAAGATGTGGCTGCATCCTTCCAGAAGGTGGCCATAGATCATCTGCTGGATCCGCTACTGAGATACGCGAAGACCTCCGGCAACAGGAAGATAGTGATCGGAGGCGGAGTAAGCGCAAACAGGTATCTGAGAGATACCGTGGAAAAGATGTTCGGCAGTGACTATGAGATCTATTTTCCGGCACTTTCATACTGTACGGACAATGCTGCAATGATAGGGTCGGCTGCATTCTACACCATCATGAAGGGTGGAAAGGAAGCAGGGCTGGATCTGAATGCCAAGCCCGGACTGGAGATCTGATATGACGATAGAAGAAAACAGCATCCTTGCACCCATAGGTGAAAAGGAAGCGAGGCTCAAGAACCCGCTGATACTTGCGTATGTGGGAGATACGGTCTATGACATGTATGTTAGGACCTGTCTTGTAAAAAGCTTCAGATATCCGGTAAACATAATTAACAAGAAGGCAAGTCACATAGTAAATGCCGGCTCACAGTCGGAAGCGCTTGAGATCATAAAGGACATACTCACAGAAGACGAAGCCTACATAGTGAAAAGAGGACGCAATTCCAGTCCCCAGACCACTGCAAAGAATTCAAGCAGGGCAGACTATCTGAGGGCTACGGGGATAGAAGCTCTGTTCGGGTATCTCTTTCTGTCAGGGGAATACGACAGGATAGAATATCTCATGGATATCATACTGAAGAAAATGGTGGATGCAGATGAAAAACAATGAAATGAACATATTATACGGAAGAAATCCTGTAAGAGAGGCTTTAAGGAGCGGCAGGGAAGCTGATTCACTCTACATTCAGGACAGCATAGAGAACAATATCCAGGAGATCATAGGCCTTGCAAAAAAGAACCAGATACCTGTGAAGAAGGTCCCGAAGAGCAAGATAGATTCAATGGTGGAGTTTGAGTCCGGAGAAAAGGGACTCAATCATCAGGGGGTGGTCCTTAAGGTGCCTTCAGTATCCTACAGCACTCTTGATGATGCCGTGAAGCTGGCAGAGGAAAGAAATGAGCCTCTGTTCCTTGTGGCACTTGACGGCATAGAGGATCCCCATAACCTTGGAGCCATAGTAAGGAGCGCGGAGATATTCGGTGCACACGGGGTGATAATCCCTAAGAGAAGAAGTGCGGGGATGAGTGCCACAGCTTCAAAGTCCGCATCCGGAGCAGAGGAGTACATACCGATAATAAAGGTCACTAATCTTGCATCCTTCATAGACGAGGTCAAGGAGATGGGTGTATTCGTGGCATGCGCGGATATGGATGGCCAGAGCCTCTACAGATCAAACCTCAAGGGAGCAATGATGATAGTCATCGGTTCCGAGGGACAGGGAGTATCCAGACTTGTAAGGGAAAGATCGGATTTTGTCGTAAGCATAGACATGTACGGGCATATCAATTCCCTGAATGCCTCCAGTGCAGCTGCAGTTATAATGTATGAGAAAAAACGTCAGGATATGATGAAGTGACTTAAAGATTCTCTATGACTTCAAGGCATCTTCTCATTACCTGTACATCATATTTCGGATCGTGAAGGACACCATCCACATGTACATTGCAGAGCCTTGAGAGCTTGTCAAGGGACACTGTGCGGTTATCGCTTCTGAAGGAAGCATCAACATTCTTTATCTTGAAGAAATTGAAAAGATCGTCACCAAAGGTACGCTGAACGAATAGTGCGTCAGTATCGCCGTAGGTGACTATTTTTTTTGCCTTTGAGAACATGGTTATGAAATAATTCTCGAAAGTCTTTATGTGCTTTGCAGATTCTATGTCCTTGAGGGAATAGTTTAGTATGCTGCTGTAGACCTTGTTCCATGCACGCTCCAGATGTCTTGTATTGGAGAACGGCTTTGCTATCCCCTCATATGTGACTGTATGGTCTTCCAGGACCAGTTCGCCATACCATCCGCAGATGTTCATGTCGATGGCTTCAAAATCGATGTACAGGACAGGCTGGAATAGAGACTTCCGCGGGGAACCCGCCTTCTTCTTGTACAGCTTGTATGCCATGCTGCTCTCACCGAAGGTATATTTGATGATGTATTCATAGTTGCCTTCAGGTATTATCTCATCAGCCTTCTCAAAGATCTCGGTGAACATCTTTTCGTATGTTCCTATGTATTTGAAGCTCTTGAGCTGCTTTCTTGTAAATGGGCAGTCATGAAGATCGGATACGGAGAGCTTATCCAGTGCAGAAGCCGACTTGAAAGGACGGGCACCACCGTTGTAGAAGGAATTGGTAGTGGTATCCGTTATATCCCAGGCACATATTCTGTTTGAGATGTGAAAAAGCTTGATCTGCAAGATTGATCTCTCCTTTTTTAAACAGCGAATAAAACTATATCATATATTTTTCTGTTTAGCAAAGATAACTGCTGTCTATGATACAATTATAAACGGAAAAAAGAGGAGGTAACTTTCATGAAAATAGTTTTGATAGAATCACTGAGCGTTCCTGATAAAGTCATCAGTGATTTTGGAGATGAGCTTAGTGCTATGGGACATGAGTTCTGTTCGTATAAGGAGAGGACTTCGGATCTTGAGGAATTTGCAGCAAGAGTAAAAGGTGCAGATATAGTGATCGAGGGAAACTGGCCCCTTACGGCTGAGATGATAGACACATTCGACAGCTGCAGGTATCTGTGCGTGGCATTCTCAGGGATTGACCATGTTGACAGGGATGCTGTTACAAGAAAGGGGATAACCGTAAGCAACTGTGCCGGATATGCAGATGATTCAGTTGCAGAGCTTGCCCTTACAATGATGATCAGCCTGCTCAGAAACGTAAAGAAAGTGGATGAACTGGCAAGGGAAGGAAAGACTAAGGACGGTTATGTCGGAAACGAGCTTCGCGGAAAGACTGTAGGCATCGTCGGAATGGGGGCCATAGGCAAGAGGATTGCAAGAATACTGAGCGTATTCGACGTAAATGTAATATTCTATGCACCAAGAGTAAGACCTGAAGCCCTGGAGCTTGGTAAGTCCGTATCTCTTGACGAACTTCTTGAAAAGTCTGATATAGTGTCACTTCATTGTCCTTTAAACGATGAGACAAGAGGTCTCATAGGAAGAGAGGCAATATCAAGGATGAAGGATGGAGCAATACTCATAAACACTGCAAGAGGACCTGTGGTCGATTATGAAGCACTTGCAGAAGCCCTTGAGAGCGGAAAGATAAGGGGTGCAGGCATAGATGTCTATGAGAAGGAGCCACCGCTTCCACAGGATCATGTGCTTTTCGGATATGAGAACGTGATAACCACACCTCATGTGGCATTTGCTACGGCTGAATCCATGGTCAAGAGAGCAAACATAGCTTTTGACAATGTCATGAGCTATCTCAGGGGTGAACCAAAGAACGTGAAGATCGGCTGAAAAAGGGTAAGTCGGTGACAATACGAATTATTGATATAAGAATTATAAAAATATATTTATCTAATGATTGCAAAATCATGAATCATATTTTATAATTTAAACAATAAAAGTTTTCAAATTGAAATTGTTTTGCAATTTAGCGAAAGGAAGGAGGATCTTTTCATGAGCGGAAATCTGATTTTATATGTTTTAGAGTTGATTTTAGTTCCAACGGTGTTCGTTTTATTGCTTGCTTTAATCAATAGAAACTGATGTTATTTAAAAACATTCAAGGATCTCCTGGTGAGATCCTTTTTTTGTTGCTTTCATTTCCGGATTAAGGTACAAACCTGCAGATTATTATATATAATATACATGAAAGGGAAAAAACATGGGATTTTACAGATTTGATCTTTATTCTGATGTCCTCGGACGTGATGAGGATATTTTTATAGCTGTACCTGCAAAAATGGATGATGACACAAGAGTAGTTTATCTTCTGCACGGTGGAGGAGGCGGCGGAGGTGTTGACAACACCAGCTGGCTTCCGCAGAAGCAGAGACTGGAAAACTGGGCGGAAACATTTAAAACGGTCTTCATAATGCCAAGTGCTCCTGACAGCTTCTTTGCCAATACCTGCAGTGGCATCAGATATCAGGATTACATGCTTGATGAACTGACAGTACTTATACCGGGGATATTCAGGGTCTCAGACAAAAGGCTAAGGACTGCCGTGGCAGGGATGTCGATGGGAGGTACATCCGCCTTCAGACTTGGCATGGCAGCTCCGGATAGGTTTGGAGCTATAGGCTGTCTGTCGTCAGGTAATCTCTGGCTCAGCCCGCTCTCCAACAGGGTACATTCATATGCTGTCAGAAATGTCTTTGGGGTGGAAAGGATAGAAGACATCCAGGGAACGGAATATGATTTTTTCGTGGATGCAATGAGAAATGTAAGGGAAGGAAGACCACTGCCACATATTTTCCACGCCTGCGGAAGGGAAGACCATGCGCTTGAGCATGCCCATATGACTTCCGAGTGGATAAAGGAGAACCTTCCGCAGTATGACTACAATTATTTCGAACCTGATGTCGGCAGGCATGATGATGCATTCTGGGCAGAATGGATGCCGAAGTTCCTGAATTTCTTTACAGGACTTGATGCAGAATAACGCCCGGTAAAAGGACAGGAGGATATCATGTACAGGATAGGAGTGGACCTGGGAGGGACATACATAAAGACAGGAATAACTGACGGGGATTACAGGCTGATGGCAGATTCCGCTGTTGAAACTGACCTGGAACTGGGTCCGGAAGCTGTAGTCAGAAAGATGGCTTCAGAGATCGACAGACTCATAAAGAAGTGTGGACTAGAGATGGATCAGCTTACAGGCATAGGAGTCAGCAGTCCCGGGATCATAGACAAGGATACCGGTACAGTCATCTATTCCAATAACTTTGGATGGGAAGGATTTCACTTAAGGGATGCCCTTATAGAACTTACAGGATCATCCGTAACGGTCAAAAATGATGCCCTCTGTGCAGTCATGGGAGAACTGAAGGCCGGAGCTGCAAAAGGGCTCAAGGATGTCGTCATGCTGACGCTTGGAACAGGAGTCGGAAGCGGTATCACTGTAGACGGAAAAGTCTTTGAAGGCGGGGGAAGCGGAGGCATAGCAGGACATATCATAGTTGAGAAGGAAGGAAGGATGTGTACCTGCGGAAGAAGGGGCTGCCTTGAAGCCTATGCATCCGCAACGGCTCTGATCGTAGAATCAGTGAAGGCCATGAAGGATCATCCCGATTCCATGATAGCGGTACTTTGTGACAATGACCCGGCAAAGATAAACGGAAAGACTCCTTTTGATGCTGCTGAGGCAGGAGATATGTATGCAAGGGCTATAGTGGAAGAGTTTATGGATGCCCTTGCAAACGGAATTGCGGATCTCATCAATATCTTCAGGCCGGAAGTCGTGCTCCTCGGTGGAGGGATAAGCAATCAGGGAGAAAAACTCCTCTCACCACTGAATGAAAGAGTAAAGAAGCTCTGCTACGGAGGAGAGAAGGTCCGCATACCGGAGATAAAAAGAGCCACACTTGGAACAAAAGCAGGGATCATAGGTGCAGCTGCCCTTACAGAGCAGGAGGATATATGAGCTACATTTCATTTGAAAGCAGATATGACAGGATGCCGGTCACGGAGATAGAAGGTCATGACGGCAGTGCATGCAAAGGCTGGAAGGCCATAAGTGAAGCTATAAGGAAGATTTCCGAAACCGAGGAGCTTCTGCTCGTGGACTGCTATCCCGGTGTCCATGATGATGAGATACTTGAAAATATCGAAAAGGCATTTGCTCCTGAAGTCACCATAAAGATGGAGGATATCTTCATAGATGGTGAGGAGATAACTGAAAAAATAAAGGATACCCTTACCGATGACAGGGTAAGAGGCAGGCTGTACTTTGGAACTGTCATGGATTTCCTTGACCGGGGAAAACTTGCCGATGCAAGAAAGTGGGTCAGGTTCTACGAAGGAAAGATACTTGTATATGGCTTTGGTGCATCCCTTCTTTCTGACAGGGGAACAGTCATATATGCTGACATGACGAGATGGGAGATACAGCTCAGATACAGAGACGGCATGCCCAATTATCTCCAGAAGAACTATAATGAGGACATACTCAGAAAATACAAGAGAGGCTATTTTTTCGAGTGGCGCATCGCAGACAGACATAAGGCAGGGGTCCTTGACAGGATAGATTATTATCTTGATACAAACAGGAAGGATGATCCTTCCATGGTGACAGGGGAAGCCTTCAGGAAGGGACTTCAGACGATGACTGAAAGGCCTTTCAGACTGGTACCGTATTTTGATCCCGGAGTATGGGGCGGACAGTGGATGAAGGAAGTTTGTCACCTTGATAAGGATGAGAAGAACTTTGCGTGGTCATTTGACGGAGTTCCGGAGGAGAACAGCATAATCATGAGATTTGGCAGCGTGGACATTGAATCTCCTGCCATGAACATGACCCTTTACAGACCAAGACAGTTCATAGGAGAAAAGAACTTTTCACGCTTCGGAGCTGAATTCCCCATAAGGCTGGACCTTCTGGATACCATGGGTGGGCAGAACCTGAGCCTTCAGGTCCATCCGGATACGGAATACATACACCGCAAGTTCGGTATGTCATATACACAGGATGAGAGCTACTACATCCTGGATGCCGGAGAAGGAGCAGGAGTGTATCTCGGGATAAGGACCGGGACTGACAGCAAAGAGATGATAGATGCCCTTGAGGAAGCAAAGCAGGGAGAACATGGATTTGATGCAGAGAAGTATGTGAACTTCATTCCTGCAAAGAAACACGATCATTTCCTGATCCCTGCAGGGACGGTGCACTGTTCATCAAAAAACTGCATGGTGCTGGAGGTAAGTGCAACCCCATACATCTTCACCTTCAAACTGTGGGACTGGGACAGGGTAGGACTTGACGGACTTCCAAGACCGATCCACATAGAGGACGGAAAACAAGTCATACGCTTTGACAGGGATACCGAGTGGGTGATGGATAATCTTGTGAACAGATTTGAATCGGTGGAGGAATGTGAGAACTACAGTGCTGTTAAGACTGGACTTCATGAGCTCGAATTCATAGAGACACTGGTCTATACCATAAGGGATCATGTGGATATCCCCTCTGACAGAGAGGTGGCAGTATACAATCTTGTGGAAGGACAGGCGGCTGTCATAGAGAGCACTGAAGGAAGGTTCGTTCCCTTTGAAGTCCACTATGCAGAGACGTTCATAGTTCCTGCTGAGGCAGGGGACATCAGGATACGTCCTGAAGGCAGCCATGATGTAAAGGTCCTGAGAGCCAGCGTAAGAAACTGAGGATAAAAGGAAACTAAAAAAGGATCTCGTGATGAGATCCTTTTTTGGTGCGGATGACAGGACTTGAACCTGCATGATGGAATCATCATATGGACCTGAACCATACGCGTCTGCCAATTCCGCCACATCCGCACAACGTTTTTAAAAAAAGGTTCTTGGAAGAACCTTTTTGGTGGACAGGGATGGATTCGAACCATCGAAGTCGTCGACGGCAGATTTACAGTCTGCTCCCTTTGGCCGCTCGGGAATCCTCCCGTATTCTGTTGTCTCAGCATCAGTGGTGGTCCTTCAGGGACTCGAACCCGGGACCTACCGGTTATGAGCCGGGAGCTCTAACCAACTGAGCTAAAGGACCACGTAGACACTGATTCGCGTGTTCAAACGCTTGAATAGTATATAAATATCGCTCTTTTAAGTCAAGAGGAATTTTCAGCTAACCGTTCATATATGCTCAAACAGCTGAAAATACCGATGTTTCAGGTATTTGATCAATATATGATGAAGGCCGAATCAGGAAGCATGCTAAAGATCTCCTCCAATGTCTTGCCATCGATCTTGATCTTAAGAAGTTGGTTGGCGTCACATACGTCAGTAGGTTCCTTAAAGAATTCACAAAACGAAATATAATCCTTTCTTTTGTCGTTCCAATAAGTGATCGAGTACATCTTGTCTTTATAAGCAAACTCTATCTCTCTGTTGCAGATGATCAAAGAATCAATGCATTCCGGTCTCATTTGAACTCCTCCTGTTTTTTTCTTATCATTTCACCGCTTATATTATCCTTATACCACCTATGTATGTGCGGAACAAGAGGATGGTTTCTCAGATTACCAT
>CACZNR010000211.1 GCA_902782475.1 uncultured Eubacteriales bacterium | reverse complement strand
AGGATGAAGACAAGTGACTAACGGAGAAACTTTGATAAAGGTCGTGGACCTTCATAAGCATTTCATAATAAACGGACATGAAAAACTTAATGTCCTTAAAGGGATATCTCAGGAGATATCAAAGGGAGAGGTGGTCTCCATAATAGGACCATCAGGCGGTGGCAAATCGACATTCCTTAGATGCCTAAATTTAATGGAGGTACCGGATCAGGGGCAGATAATCTTTGAAGGTGTGGATATCACTCAGAAGGGGATCAATCTCAATGAGCACAGACAGAAGATGGGTATGGTGTTCCAGCACTTCAATATCTTCCCGAATATGACAGTCGGAAAGAATATCACCATGGCTCCGGTGCTCTTAAAGAAGAAGACACAAAAGGAAGCTGACGAGATGTGCGAAGAGCTCCTCAACAGAGTAGGTCTTCTTGAGAAGAAAAATGAATATCCAAAGCGTCTGTCAGGTGGACAGAGACAGAGGCTTGCAATCGTAAGAGCACTGGCAATGGAACCTGATGTAATGTTGTTTGATGAACCGACATCCGCACTGGATCCTGAGATGGTAGGAGAGGTGCTGCAGGTCATAAAGAATCTTGTGGGAACAGGCATGACATCACTGATAGTCACCCACGAAATGGGTTTTGCAAAGGAAGTTTCAGACCGTGTGCTGTTTATAGACGACGGTGTAATAGCTGAGGAAGGTACTCCTGATGAGGTATTCAATCACCCGAAGAATCAGAGGACCGTTGAATTCCTGAGCAAGGTACTTTACTGAGGTATGGTTATGGGAACAAAAGATATAGCTATTAATTATATAGAAGAAAACAAGGATAAATTCATAGATGTGAGCCATAAGATATGGGGATATGCCGAGCTTTCACTGCAGGAATATAAGTCAGCCAAGCTTTATATCGAGAAGTTCAGGGAAGATGGCTGGGATGTAGAGGAGAATCTTGATGGTATCGAGACATGTTTCAAGGCAAGCTATGGAAACGGTCATCCCATCATTGGCATACTTGGTGAATTCGATGCACTTTCAGGCCTTTCACAGGTAGGAGCATCTCCTGTAAGAGAGGAACTTGTACCCGGAGGCACAGGTCATGGGTGCGGACATTCAATGCTTGGAGCAGGATCCATGGCAGCAGCATATGGAATAAGAAAATATCTCGAGGAAACAGGAAATGAAGGTACCATAATATATTTCGGATGTCCTGGAGAAGAGGGCGGAGCAAGCAAGGCTTTCCTCGCAAGGGACGGATACTGGAAATTTCTTGATTCAGCAATAACCTGGCATCCTGGTGTACTCAATGAAGTCGTTTCAGGGTCATCGAACTCCTGTATCCAGAAAGAATATACATTCAAGGGGATAGCAGCCCATGCTTCAGGAGCACCGCATCTTGGAAGAAGTGCTCTTGATGCTGTACAGATAATGAACATAGGTGTGGAATTCCTTAGGGAACACATGGATCCGACAGCCAGGATACATTATGCAATCCTTGATGCCGGCGGTGTATCACCAAACGTAGTCCAGCCCATAGCAAAGGTCCTTTATATGGTAAGATCCAATAAGGTAAGGGATTGCATCGCTTTACAGAAAAGAGTGGACAAGATAGCCGAGGCAGCTGCCATGATGACTGAGACAGAGCTTTCTGTGAGGTTTATTGACGGTCTTGCAAATCTGGTGTCAAACAAAGTACTTGAACAGGTTGCATTCAATAACCTCAAGGATGTGGGAGTTCCTGAATATACAGAGGAAGAATACAGTTTCGCAAAGGAACTCGATGGTAATGTAGAAAACAGGAAGTCAGGGCTTCCAGGGGACATAAATCCTGAGGATGACTGTTTTGAATATGTAGACGAGATCTCAGAGCATGGCAATAAGCCATTTAATGATTTTATAATGCCATATATACATAAAACAGGATCAAGACCTGGTTCAACGGATGTTGGAGATGTTTCATGGCTGACTCCTACGGTTCAGGTACATACTGCGTGCTTTGTAGCACATGCACCTGGTCATTCCTGGCAGAATGTTTCCTGCGGGATGTCGACGATAGGAGACAAGGGGCTCATACAGGCGGCAAAAGTGCTGTCAGGGACTGCGATAGATCTTTTTGAGAATCCGGAGATAATAAGTAAGGCGAAGGAAGAGTTCGACAGGAAAACAAAAGAAGGGTTCCTGAGTCCTGTACCTGAGGATGCAGTACCAACGATCATATGATCATATTACAATCATATTTTGAGAGGGGCTGTCTCAAAATGGTAATTTTTGACCATGAAAGGGCAGCTCCTTTTCTTTCCCCGATATAATGCAGTTTTTGAAGTGACAGTCTTTTGTATCAGGCATAACTGCATCCCTGATATTTTCTAAAAATGGGAACACTAAAGTAAGGTATGCCATATGAATTTTCAGTTTTTGTTCTGATCAGGAAATCAGTTTTTCTTCCTGAAACAGTTTTAGTCCCAATCGCCCTTCCTGTATACGGTTATGCAGTTTGTTGATATT
>CACZNR010000210.1 GCA_902782475.1 uncultured Eubacteriales bacterium | reverse complement strand
GGCTCCGGAAGCGGAGAGGACACACCGGCACCTCATGGCGGAGATGACACAAAGCCTGATGACGGACAGGAAGGAAAAGATGAACCGACACCGGGACCGGGACCAGGGTCACAACCAGGACCAGGACCTGAGCCAAGCACAGAACCACAGAGCAGCACTGTACCTGAACCTTCTGGGAGCAGTGAGCCTGAACCAAGCGGAGACCTTCCTGTGGATCCAAGCGATGTTCCAGAGATAATCGATCCGGGTGAGACTCCTACTACAGACCCTGACAAGGGGATCCCGACAGCTGTCATAGTAGGTGATGGAGCCGTTGCAGGCGGAGGACTTATCGGTCTCATCATATTCCTGATCAGGAAGAAAAGGGAAATGGAGTAAACTGTCTGTTTAATATATTGACAGGAAAGATGTTCATCAAATAATATATAAGCGACCTATAAAGAGTGCGTGAGAGACAAGCTCTATGACCGCACAGCAACCTGCAGGTAGCAAGGTGCTAATGCTTGAACGATGGGTGTGGACTTAAGCTATTGACATCAGAAGACACCCATCAGTGACGATGGGTGTTTTTCTCTGCCTCTTTATGGGATCTTAAAAGAGAAAGAGGAATGCAAATGAGAAAAAGGAATGAAACAATGGATTACAGGAAGTATCCCTGTTATCGTACAGAAACGGCCGGAATGGTATTTAAGGCCTGGGGAAAGAAAAAGAAACTGAATGTCAGAAAGATATTCATAGTTGATTACGGATGTGATGGAGATGAAGGGTTCGGGCCTGAATTTAACGGTTTTCACAGACTGAAAGTCACTGACATGACAGGAGAGACTGTCTATATAGAAAAAAGAAAAGATGAGCAGTTTATTGTGGAACAGAAAGGTGACGTGGCAATAGTCATATGGTACCCTGATACCGAAGCCAGGGGATCGTCATATTCTGCAGCAATGAAAAATGCACAGGAGATACATCGCCTTCAGCGTCTGGGTCTTGTAAAGAAAAAAGAAAGGATCTTTGAACCGGGCAGCCCGGATGACATATATGAGGTATGGAAATATGACAGCCTTGAAGATTTCTGGGATGAGTATAAAGATTCAGGAGAATTCGATCACTATGAGGCGGCAATGGTATACTGGGATATGTTTCATCCGGATGAGTGATATGTGAAAAAGGAGATATTCAAGCTTAATGCAGCTTTAATGAAAGTGGTATAATCCTTCATGAAGACATTAATTTGGAAAGGGATCATATCATGGATACAAAGAAACTTTTATGTTCCATAGGACCGGGGATCACTTCTGCACTTGAAGCAGTTGATCCAAAGGAGATAGAGGATGCGGTGGAAGCCATATACCAGGCTGACAGGGTATTTACTGCAGGATGGGGAAGAGCCGGAAACGTTGTAAGGATACTCGGAATGGATCTCTCACAGCTCGGAAAAGTCGTTTACTGTGTCGGAGACAACTCCACTCCATCCATACAGAAGGATGATATCCTTATCGTAAACTCCGGCAGCGGCAATACCGGGACCATTGAAGTCATAGCAAGGAAGGCAAAAAAGTACGGAGCAAAGGTCATACTCATAACAGGAAGTACGGACCCTGAGAATTCACTCATAGGAAAGTACACCGATCTCTTCATAAGGATACCTTTAAGGAAGGATCTTCCTGAAGGCTATGAAAAACTGGTGAACATGCTCTTTGGAAGTCCTTCCACAGACAGAGGATTCGGATCAAAACCGGATTTCGGCTTTTCAGAGGAAGTAAGGGAGCAGATAACCATGGACAAGTATTTCCAGCTGTATGAGATAGGATTCATACTCAATGAAGTCATCATGCAGAAATACATGGAGAGAGCAGGAAGATCCTTTGAGGATATAAGCTACTACCATAACAATCTGGAATGGTCAACTACCCACCCACTAAAGTGAGTGGGCTTGTAACTCCCCGGTAGTACGAACGTCTTACAACTCCTACCTTTAGCTTATCTGATTACTCAGATAGTGGGGTTACATCGCAGGGTGATTGACTGCACCCTTATCATCTCAGACATGCT
>CACZNR010000209.1 GCA_902782475.1 uncultured Eubacteriales bacterium | reverse complement strand
TTATGTATTTGAGTGTCTTCTCGTAGACCTGGGAATCAGAGTGGTTGGTATTTACTGCAAGTATTATGTCAAGGGGAGTAGTAATGGAATTCCTGACCCTGTATGAAACGGTATGAGCGATGAGCTCTCCTATGCTGTCAAATGCCTTCGGATAAAGCTGTACCATGGCAAGCTCGTGGGAAGCCAGTATCTCCACGCACTTCTCATGCTCTTCCACAGTTGAATATGCATCGTAACCGTCTATCCTTATCTCTTCTATTCCGCCCTCCGGCTTGAGCCTGAAATTTGTAAAATATCCCTGTTCTCTCATGGCTTGTGCCTGCTTAAGTGAGTGGCAGAAATAGGTGATGTGATATCCTGCGTTTCTGAAAATGAATGTGCTCATGCCACGGCCGATCTTTCCGGCACCGATGAGCACGACTTTCTTGTCGCTCATAAATGATCTCCTTTTGTTTCAAATCCTATACAGATATGATATATGAATTATCCGGTGATGTAAAAGATATACATATAGATTTCATCTATAGCAGATTCTAAATTAATTAAAATTGCTTTTGCTTTGTCCTGGGAGTAATATATAGCATATCAGTTTGGAAAAACGATAAACGGAGGAATCATAAAATGAGCGATCTTAGAAAAAAGATAACAGAGTATGTGGATTCATCACTGAAGACATATCAGGACATAGCCCTTGCAATACATGAAAGACCAGAGGTCTCTAACTACGAGTTTTTCGCATGTGAGACACTTTCAAAACAGCTTGAAAAAGAAGGCTTTGAGATAGAACTTAACGCAGCAGGACACAGGACAGGTTTTGCAGCTTACTATAAGTCAGGAAAGCCGGGACCAACAGTGGCATTCCTTGCTGAGTATGACGCACTGGCAGGACTTGGCCACGGCTGTGGTCACAATATATTCGGAGCTACAAGCTCACTTGCAGGTGCTGCATTCAAACAGATCTGCGATGAGATCGGCGGAGAGGTAAGAGTATATGGCACCCCGGGTGAAGAGGGCGGCGAAGAAGGAAGCGCCAAGGGATCCTTTGCAAACAAGGGATATTTCAAGGACGTGGACTTTGCACTCTGCGTACATCCGGGTGGTTCACCTGAACATGGACTCAGCTCCAGGAACTATGCATGTGCTCCTGTGGACATAGAGTTCCACGGAAAGTCAGCCCATGCTGCAGGAGACCCTGAAAACGGCATTAATGCCCTTGATGCACAGATCCTTACATATCAGGCCATAGGACTTTTACGTCAGCAGCTTACGAACAGGATAAGGATACACGGAATAATAGTTGAAGGCGGTACAGCTCCAAACGTGATACCTGACTATACAAAGGCAAAGTATTACCTCAGGGCCGCAGACATAGATACTCTCCATGAGCTCTATGCAAAGGTGGAGAAGATAGTAGAAGGCGCTGCTCTCCAGACGGGATGCACAGGTTCCATGAAGCCGTATCAGAACCTTGTGGAGAACATGGTGCTTACACCGTCCCTTGACGCACTTTATGAGAAGAACCTTGAGCTCTTCGGTGAAAAGATAACACATCAGCCTGACAAGGTATCACCTGGCTCCAGCGACGTGGGAAACGTATCACAGAAGATACCTACCATCCAGCCTCATATCTCCATATCCGACAAAAAGATAGCAGGCCACTCCATAGACATGTGCAATGCTGCCAAGAGCGAGAAGGGACTTAAGTCCATTGGTCTTGGTGCCAAGGTACTTGCCTTTACGGCACTGGATCTTTTCGAGGATCCTGAACTTCTTGCAAAGGTCAAGGAAGACCATAAGTGGCATGTGGAGCACCAGAAGGAAATGCCATTATGACACTGCAACAGATACACTACACTTTAGTAGTAGCTGAATCAAGATCTATGAACAGGGCGGCTGAGAAACTCTATATTTCTCAGCCGACTCTTACAAGTGCCATCCGTTCCCTGGAAGAGGAGCTTGGGATAAAGCTCTTCAAGCGCACGAACCAGGGCGTCATCCTTACAAATGAAGGAAAGGACTTCCTGCTTCAGGCAAGGCAGATATACCAGCAGTATGAGCTTTTAAAGGACAAGTATTCCGACAGGAACAGCATAAAGCAGAAGTTCAAGATATCTGCCCAGCATTATTCCTTTGCTACCAAGGCATTCGTCGAGACCGTAAAGAAATACGGGACCAGCAAATATGATCTTGAGATAAGCGAAACAAGGACCATGGATGTCATAAATGATGTCGGCAACTCCATAAGTGAAGTCGGCATACTTTTTCTTTGCGATTACAACAGGAAATACCTTGAGAAGCTTTTTGCAGAGCGGAACCTCAAGTTCGTAGAACTTACCAAGGCCAGTGCCTTCGTGTATCTGTATCATGAGCATCCTCTTGCCAGGAACAGCTCGATATCTTTTGATGAGCTCAGAAGCTATCCTAACATGAGCTTCGATCAGGGTGAGAACAGTTCATTCTACCTTAATGAGGAGATACTT
>CACZNR010000208.1 GCA_902782475.1 uncultured Eubacteriales bacterium | reverse complement strand
GTGCTGAAAATAACTGTTCCTGCACTCTGCTTTGATACGATATTGGATATGAGAGCTGCCACCTGGCATACTATCATAAGGATACCAAGTATCATGCAGGTCTTTGATTTTTCAGGCTTGTTCCAGCTTGTAACACCTATGATACCTGCTACGAAGTTGACTATAGCTGAAATGATTGATATTGCAGCTGCAACATAAAGAAGTGTACCATTGTATCCAAGGCTGATAAGCAGGGCAATTCCACCTATTGTAACGATTGCGCCAACAAGTCCGATGGATCCGAATACTATAAGAAGTATTCCAACGACTTTTAATAATTTTGAACCAACTGTCTGTGTCTGCATAAAAATGACCTCCAAGTTAATTAAATAATAAATAAATCCTTAGACTTACTCTATACGTTTACTTTATCACAATAAAGCTGTAAATACAATGGTATTAAAAAGCGTTGTTCAATATGAACAGTGTAGGGTAGAGCCCACCTGCTGAGAAACGGATGGTACCTTCAACTTTGAGTTCATCGTCAAGAAGGGTGGAGAACAGTTTCTTGTCATTTGTGAATATGAATGCATGACCGTTCTTTGAAAGCATGTTTCTGAGGTTGGCTATGAAATCCCTGTAGAGATAAAGGTTGGCATTGTGGCTGGAGACACGAAGGCCAAACGGGAGATTGGCAAAGATCTCATCATATCTGTCCTCGAATGGCTTTGTGGCGTCATGTGTAAACACCTTGAACCTGGACTTAAGATTTTTCATGTTGGTCCTCAGAGCCTCAAGAGCCTGCTTTGAGATGTCACTGCAGTGTATGTCCTTATGAGGATATCTGGAACGCTCAAGGATAAGAGTACCTGCTCCGCAGAATGGATCGATGACAAGATGATCCTTTCTGAAATATGGTCTCAGGGCATAGCATATTGATCCTGCAACAGCAGGGTGCATGGATGCACTTATGGATTCTGTCCTGTATGTGAATCTTGTATCATTGTGCTTTCCCGGAACGATGCATACAAGATAGTTCTTTTTTGAGTGTACGATCCTTATCTCAAGATCATATGAAGAAACATCATTTATGAATCTTGTGCCCATAAGTGAGGATATGACCTTTTTCTGGATATCCATCCTTTTTCCGTTGTCAATGGAATATCCCTTGACATCTGTATAGTAATAGAAATTGGTGTGTGAATTGCCAAATATATCACTGCAGATATCAAACAGCTTGTCAGGATCTATCTTGTTTCTGATGTCAGCTCTGTCACTGATGGTATCTGCTACGATCATGTATTCATAATAAGTTCTGAGTTCGTTCAGTGTGCTGAGATCTTTTATGTTATCTGCCTTTACAAGATAATCTCCTTCATCATAAATGGAAGAGGAGATGTTCCTGTCCTTAAGCTCCTTAGCTGTTATCTTCGGATTCGGACAGGTAAGGAGAAGGGTATATCTTCCTTGAATGTTTCTGCTCAGCAGACGGGGCTCTCTTTTTTCCTTTGGCTCTGTGGCCTTGCTGATCTTATCAGTTATCTTCTTTATGTGGACATTGTCTTCTTCGGAAAATCTCGAAAGACCATCCTTGAGATATCCGGTGATTTCAGGTTCAGTATCAGTAAAATTAAGTAGGGAAGAGACGATACCTTCCAGAACGAAAAGAGTATCCTCGTTTTCAAAAGCACCCTTCAAAAGCTCAAGATTTCCAGCTGATCTTACCTTTCCAAGAAGCAGGGAAATGTTCTTTCTTATCTTGGCATCGTCGCATTTAAACAGTTCTGATGGAAGATCCTTATAAAGTTCCAGCTGATGCTCGACGGTGCCTATATACTTTTCGCTCCTGCAGATATTTATAAGGAGCCTCAGGATAGCTCTTGTATCATCTGTTGAACTGCTGTTATTGAGGTCAGAAAAGATGACAGCACAGGAAGTGTTGTCAAAGTTTGCATCAAAGAAGGCCTTTGCTTCTTTGACAGAAAGATCATTTGTTTTCAGAAACTTTGAAGTCAGATCATTCATGCTTTTTTGCTGCCTTGAGTATAGTTTCGCTGATGAGCTTTGCTCCGTTTCCAAGAGGGCTCTTTTCCATATT
>CACZNR010000207.1 GCA_902782475.1 uncultured Eubacteriales bacterium | reverse complement strand
TGCCTTGTCAGCAAACATCTTCTCGATGTTCTCAGGCGTTATGTACATGAGATACTCAAGGGTATCAGTTATCATAGGCCTTGCATTGCCGTTCTGGTCTGTATTTCCCCAGTCCTTAAGGTTTGCAATGCCTGTATTCTTCATGACGAATACGAACGGTGAATCTGCTCCGCCATAGTAATCAGCATAGTTGGAGTTGTTACTCTTCCAGTACTTTTCAGTCTCGAGGCTTGCATCAAGAGGAACGTCCTTGCTTACAGCTGATGCGCTCGTCTGATCGTCGCTCCAGGAATAGTGTCTTGTTTCCTTTGCACTGTTGGTTATCCTTGGCTTGTTACCACTATCCAGCTCCTCGTTAAGGGCGTCAAGGTCTCCCGCTATGACCTCGTCACCATAGACAAGTGAGAATGTCTTAACAGGATATTCCCTGGTGGCTGAATCCTCTGTCTTGTATGGGTTGTTGCCTGTCCATGTGATCTTTATGGTCTCATTCCCATTCTTGTCTTCAACTACTGTCGGAGTAAGATCCCTTATGCCTGTGGATACATTTGAAGAGTTCCTGTAGGAATAATCCTGAAGGGATAACACTTTAATCTGCTTTCCGTCCACATTTGCATATATTGAATAGCCGTAATAGCCTGTTACCTGTGTGGAAGGCACGACTTCCACCTTGGCGGTATAGTTTCCGTTCCTGATGGCATCTATGACACCGTCTGCCCAGTGTGAGGATCCCGGAAGTGTGAGGACGTCTTCATAATCGACGCTCCTTACCAGGTCCTGTCCTGTTCCGTTTCCCGAAGATGAATCATATGTCTCCCTGATGGTAAATCCAAGACCCTTGAGGTAGAGGGTATCACTTCCTGTACCGTCACCTTCAAAGTGAGTGTTTACAGTCTTTCCGCTTATGCTTGAGGAGTTCTGCTTGGTAAGGGTAAATGATACAGGGCTCGTTCCCCAGTGGATCTGGAGATACTGCTTAGGTTCAATATATCCTCCGTCCTGAGCCTGACTGCTTGGAATGGAAACTGTCCATACCTTAAGGTCTCCACCTGCACTTTCAGGTGACTGATAGAAGACATCGTTCTGGAATGCCAGTGTCTCGCCGGCCTTTATGCCCTGTATCTCATAATAGAACTTGCCGGGCATGTCGTTTCCTGATGAGTCCTTGCACTGGATGACCTTCATGGTATATTCCGTTCCGCTGGAGTTCCTGATGGTATATGGAACATCAGATATGGGGAAGCTGCCAAGGGCATAGTTCTTCCCTGAATAGTCAAAATAGATCCTTATGGCATCAGCACTGTCGTGGTTGTCCTCATTGCTGATGGCTATTGTATATGTGATATTGTTTCCTGTACGGAGCTGATATATATCATTCTCGTCGGGATTCTTTCCGTTTATTGTAATGGCGACTTTCTTTATGACCTGGCCTTCATCGTTCAGAGTTTCATCTTCAACTGCAGGTACCCTTCCGCTTGCAGCCGGTGCCCTGAAAGGAGGGCGAACAACAGGCTCCTCTATTCCTGGTGTATCTTCCACAGCAGATGAAGGAACATCCGTAACGGATGACTCAACATTTTCACTTTCTTTCATTGATGGTTCCGGGATATTGCTTTCTTCAGCAGCGGGCTGAAGCTCACTGCTCTCTGCAGCCTCCGAAACTGTTTCTTCCTGAGCTTCCTGCTCTCTGTTCTCGCTGACAGGGGGTTCACTCACCGTGTCGGAAGAAACAACTGATCCTTCTCCCGTTTCTGATGTGATGGCCTTTTCCTGACTATCGTCATCTCCTGCATTTTCCGGGCCAGCTGCCGGAGCATCCGTTTCTGCCACTTCACTGTATGCCGGTGCACCTGCTCCATCAAGTGTTTCAGCAAATGCCCTTATTACTGGATCAGCACACAATATGCAGATGACAACAGCTACTATCAGTGCCAGGAATCTTTTTACATTTTCAGTCATAAATACGCCTTCTATCTATCTTTTTATGCATGACCGTCCATTTATACATAGTCCTACACATAATGAATTCTATACTTATTTGGCAAAACAGTCAACATTCTTTAATGTTTATTCACATATTATGCATATTTATATCGGTATATATAGAACATTTATGATTTTTCTTGATTTGTTTCATTATAAAGTTACTTTAACTAATATTTCGTCTGCCACTGTGCATAATTTCCACTAAAAAAGGAGCCTTACGGCTCCTGTAACTGTTCTTTTATTTCATTAGACCGGCACTCCATCCACCAGCAGTTCGCAGGCAATACCGGAAAAGATGCCGGTCATCTCCTGGATCTCCTCCTCAGTAAGGAACGGAAATCTTTCTTCTTCCATACCTGCCTGAACGGCCTTTTCTATACCAAGATCATGATATGTAAGAAGACCTACCTGCCTGACTCTGTTTCCAAGAGAACCGATGAGCTCCCTGATCTTTTCAAGTTCGTCCACTTCCGTATTTACACCTTTTATAAGTGGAACACGTATGTACATATCTGCGTTTTCTGAGATGTACTTAAGATTCGACATTATAAGGGAGTTGTCTTCTCCGATATATCTTCGGAATATGTCACCGGACACAGCCTTGATATCGCAGAGAAAGAGGTCAACCACGGGAAGCACCTTCTTAATGCTCTCCCTGGGAACATTGAGTGCAGTATCAACACAGATATGGATACCATCTTCCTTCAGCAGTTCTGCAGTCTCAAGTACAAGATCAGCCTGCAGGAGAGGTTCCCCACCTGAGAAAGTGACACCTCCGCCGGACCTGTCGTACAGACTTCTGTCCCTTAACAGTACCTCTGCAAGCTCCTTCGGATCATATTCCCTGGCTATGAGCTTCAGGGCCCCGGCGTAGCACACAGCTTCACAGTTTCCGCATGCCATGCATAGAGAACGATCGATGAGATGATTTCCTCCATCAAAACTGTGTACTCCTCTATTGCAGGCATTCTCACATGCCCTGCAACCGATGCATTTTGATTCTTTGAACAATATCCCATTCTTCAATGAGATGGATTCAGGATTGTGACACCATGCACAATGAAGAGAACAGCCTTTAAGAAATACAGTTGTTCTTATCCCAGGCCCGTCATGGAGTGAAAAGTGCTGTATATCGAATACAAGTCCCCTGCTCATCGCTGCACCCTTGCTATTATCTCATCCTGCATGTTCTCTGAAAGAGTATGGAAAAGTGCAGAATAGCCACAGATCCTCACGCTGATGTTCCTGTATTTTTCCGGTTCCTTCTTTGCTTTCAGCAATATCTCCCTGTCCAGAACATTAAAGTCCATCACAAATGCATTCTTATCAAGAAAGTCCATAATGATAGAAGAAAATATGGCATTTCCTATCTTTGCCTTTGCAACAGGTATGTCCATATACAGCACGCCTCCTCCGGGATAATCCGTGTAGTCGATCGTCTTCTGTGAAGCCAGCAACGTGGCTGCATCTATCGTATCCACAAGTTCAGTCGGATTAATACCTCTCGTAAGCACATCCCCTTTTCTCCTGCCATCAGGCGTAGCATCGAATTCCCTGAACCACTCATAGGAATAGAACGAGAACAGCGAAGCTTCAAAATAGCCTCCTCTTACATTAGGATAGCCAGAAAGTGCTTTGGAAAGATCACTGAATACCCTTGAAGTAAACTTCTGCATCTCTGGATCTCTCTCTCCCATTTTTGGTATCCTGTTTAGAAGATACTGACATATCACCTCTTCTCCTTCATAATCGTCTGAAAGGCACCTCCTTAACGTTTTCATGTCTATGAAGTTGTCGTCATACACAGCCTTTTTAATGGCAAACAGGGAATCTATAGCTGTTCCTATACCACACATGCCGAAGCTGTCAGAATTGTACTTGAATCCACCTTCTGTAGCATCCAGGCGTTTCTGTATGCAGGTATCAGAAAGTGCAGAATAGAAAGGACACGGATTTGTATCTGTCAGTTCCATATTGAAATCGTTATACCTGTTTACAAATACCTGTATGGCATATGTGAAATTATAGATGGCATCCCTGTAGTATTCTTCGAATGTCTTTTCCTTGTACGCCTGCCTGAAATGTACCTTTTCACCTGCATCCGTAAATATCTTTGTCCACTTGTCAGGAAACAGAGAGATGTCGAACAGGGACGGGGTATTTATATATATGTATGCCCTGGAGTTGTATTCATTTGAAAGAGTTATCTCCTGACATCCTCCGGCAAGATACAGATTTGCATCCTTCCTGTCCTTTCCCTGCTTTACCTGCGAAGATATGACCACCCTGTCATTGAAGACTGAAAGGCAGTTTATCCCTGACGCAGCAAGTTCTGCCAGCTTATCCACAAACTCTTTTGGATG
>CACZNR010000206.1 GCA_902782475.1 uncultured Eubacteriales bacterium | reverse complement strand
TCCTCCTTTATTCCGAAAAGCTCCTCTGCAGACCTGCATACTATGGATATGAGACTCAGAACATCCTTCTTGGTATATGATCCTGTAAGATCAGTGTTTTTAATCTTTCTCTGTACACTGGCTTTCATACTATCCTCACCTCACAAATATGATAATCGATTACACCGGATTTATAAAGGATAACTTTCGCCGATATGAAAAGCACAGGCATCTCTGCCTGTGCTTTATGCTTTCATATTGTCCCGAACGATCAGCCTTCGATCTGCTTCTGGATCTCATCAGCAAGATTGTCGTTTCTCTTCTCAAGTCCCTCACCCATCTCATAACGGACGAAGCACTCTACCTGGAATCTGTTGTTGATCATCTGTCCGACTGTCTTTTCGTCATCCTTAACGAAAGGCTGCTCTAAAAGACATACTTCCTTGTAATACTTCTTGATCCTTCCTTCAACCATCTTCTCGATGATGTTCATTGGCTTTGGATTCGGTTCGTTAAGAGCCTGTGCCTTTAAGATCTCCTTCTCGTGAGCGATCTCTGCAGGATCAACATCCTCTACCTTAACATATGTAGGTCTTACTGCTGCTATCTGCATAGCTACGTCATGTACGACTTCAGGATCTGCCTCAACATCTGTCTTTACAAGAACGCCTATCTTTCCACCCATGTGGATGTATGTATCAGAATAACCTTCTACTCTTGTGAATCTTCTGATCTTGATGTTCTCACCGATGGTAGCTATGGAATTCTTTATAAGATCTTCAACTGTTCCCTCTGCTGCAGGCATTGTCATAAGTTCTTCAACATCCTTAGGATCCTTAGCTGCAACGATCTTAGCTATCTCGATAACAAGAGCCTTGAACTGTTCTGTCTTTGCTACGAAGTCTGTCTCGCAGTTAACTTCGATAAGTACTGCTACGCTTCCTTCCTTATAAGAAGCAACTATACCTTCTGCAGCGATCCTGCCAGCCTTCTTGACTGCTCCTGCAAGTCCCTTTTCCCTTAATATCTCTGTTGCCTTTTCAAGATCGCCTTCTGCCTCCTGAAGAGCTCTTTTGCAATCCATCATGCCGCATCCTGTCTGTTCACGCAATGTCTTTACGTCTTGAGCAGATATTCCCATTATCAGGTTCCTCCTTATTCTTCTGTTGCTTCTTCAACTGTTTCTGTAACTTCTTCAGCTGTCTCCTCTGCATCAGCAAGGATCTCTTCAGCGAGCTCGTCCTTAGCTTCTTCAGCAGCAGTTTCCTCTATCTCTTCGTCTGAAGGTACCTCTTCATATTCAACACCGTCAGAGATCTGTTCGCCCTGTCTTCCTTCAAGAACTGCATCAGCCATCTTTGAAACGATAAGCTTTACGGCTCTGATAGCATCGTCATTTCCTGGGATAGGATAATCGATCTCATCAGGGTCACAGTTTGTATCTACGATTGCAACTACAGGGATTCCCATCTTGTGTGCTTCTGAAACAGCGATCCTTTCCTTCTTAGGATCTACGATGAAGATAGCACCAGGCATCTGATCCATCTTTCTGATTCCGCCGAGGTTTGCTATGAGCTTTTCCTTCTCATGCTGGATCTTGATAACTTCCTTCTTAGGGAGCAGATCCATCTCACCATTCTCTTCCATCCTGTCGATGGTGTCGAGTCTGTTGATACGTGTTCTGATGGTCTTGAAGTTTGTAAGCATTCCGCCCAGCCAACGATTTGAAACATAGAACTGCTCGCATCTCTTTGCTTCAGTCTCTATAGCTTCCTGAGCCTGTTTCTTTGTTCCTACGAAAAGTACTGGTTTTCCGTCGATAGCTACATCCCTGATAAAGAGATATGCATCATTTACCATCTTTACTGTCTTCTGAAGGTCAATGATATAGATACCATTTCTCTCTGTGTAGATGTACTTCTTCATCTTTGGGTTCCAACGTCTTGTCTGATGTCCGAAATGAACACCGGCTTCAAGCAGCTGTTTCATTGAAATTACTGACATTTGAATGTCCTCCTAAAAAATTTGTTTTTCCACCTTCTGTCTAAGAACCATTCACCAAAAAGGCACACGAATGACCCACAACAAAAGTGCGATATCCGTTAAATGATAGCACATCGTCAATGCATAATTCAACAATATTATTGAAGATTCGCCAAAAAAAAGCCTAAATAACAAAGAAAAAGGCTGCCCCTCTGTAAGGCAGCCCCTCAAAACTACTTAAATTGAAGGAAAACTGATGCTATATCAGCTTTTACTCTTCCTCTTCTTCCCCATAATAGATGTCATAGAATGCTTCCCATGCTCCATCCAGCTCTTCTTCCGTATCCACAGGATCCAGCACAGCTTCTCCTTCTTCGTCCTCGTTGACCTTCATTATGAGGACCTCATCTTCCTCGAACCCTTCAACACCAAGAGGCAGAAGAGCTGTATAGATGCTGTCACCATAATCATATGTCAGAAGGATCTGGAATTCACATTCCTTGTCATTTTCATCCAGAAGGACTACTATCTCATCCTCAGGGATCTCCTGTCCGTTTACGATCTTGTTCTCATCCATTGTCTGCTATTCCTTTCTTTTCCTGCTGTTCATCCAGATAGCTCTGAAGTATCTCAACAGCAGCCATCTTATCAACTATCTTTCTTCTTTTTTCACGGCTCATATCTGCTTCTATAAGATATTCAGTAGCCGTTACTGTGGTAAGTCTCTCGTCGAAAAACTCCACATCCAGTCTTGTAAGTTCCCTTAACCGCTTTGCAAATGCCTGAGCCTTGAGTGCTGAAGAACCCTGCGTGCCGTCCATATTGAGTGGCATCCCACAGATTATCTTAGATATGCCATACTGCCGGCATATGTCCTTTATATGAAGAACATCCTTCTTGACGCTCTGCGTGCGCAGATACGATTCTATGCCTGTCGCTATCATCCCGGTAGGATCAGATACTGCGATGCCTATCCTCTTTTCCCCGTAATCTATGGCAAGGAGGCGTTTCTGTTCCAATATCATTCCTCTTCGTTGACTATGCTCTCTATGTATGACTCAACTATCTCTTCCAGGATCTCATCCCTGTCAAGTCTCGTGAGCAGATTTCTTGCACTGTTGTAGCTTGTGACATATGTAGGATCTCCGCTTGCAAGATAACCGACTATCTGATCAACAGGATTATAGCCTTTTTCCATCATTGCCTCGCATACGAGCCTCAGGATCCCTCTTACAGGATTATCTATATCTTTAGTTCTTGTAAAGCGTGTCGTCTCACCTATCTTCTTCATATCTGCTCCTTTCGACATTCTCTCAAATAATAGAATAATTATACAACATACATTATATTGTGTGAAGAAAAACTGTTAATTTATACCTATGGGATGCTGCTCAGAGAACTTTTCTGAGAACATCCATCAGCACATCTATATCCTTTTTCGTATTGTATCTTCCAAAACTGAATCTTACTGCAGAAGCCGTCCGTTCTTCAGTAAGACCTATGGCTGTAAGGACATGGGAATGATCAGTCGTGCCTGCGGTACATGCTGCACCTGCAGATACGCATATCCCTTCCATATCAAGCCTTGCAACCATCATGTCATTCCTCTTACCTGTAAAGGACACGTTCAGTATCCCGGGCATATTCTCTTCAACGCTTCCGTTTATGACTGCACAGGGGAATTCCCTCAGCAGCCTCCCCGCAAGATCCCTTTTCAGATCCTTTAAGCGTATCTTTTCCCTCTCCAGTTCGTCAGCAGCAAGTCTCAGGGCTTCAGCCATGCCTACTATGGCGGCAACATTCTCTGTTCCGGCTCTCTTGCCCCTCTCCTGTGAACCGCCGTCCATGAGACTGTCATATCTCACTCCATCCCTTACATACAGGAACCCTATGCCCTTCGGCCCGTAAAACTTGTGTGCCGAAGCTGAGAGCATATCCACTCCCAGATCCTTTACGTTGATGTTGAGGTGTCCCACCGCCTGAACTGCATCAGTGTGAAATACTGCTCCCTTTTGATGTGCCCTTGCGGACAGCTCCTTTATGTTGTTTATGGAACCTGTCTCATTGTTCACATACATGATGCTCACTAGGGACGTGGTCTCTGTAACTGCCTGTTCAAGAAGGTCAGGCTCTATTATGCCGATCCCGTTGGGTCTCAGATATCTTACCGTATAGCCCTTATCCTCAAGAGAGGCAAAGCTGTTAAGGACTGCATGGTGCTCATAGGAAGATGTCACTGCTTCCCTGTCCCTTCCCTCACGGGACATTATCCCCTTTATTGCTGTATTGTCGCTCTCTGTACCGGAGGAGGTAAAGAGTATCTCGCTTGTCTTCTCCGCTCCGATTATCCCTCTTATGGTCTCCCTGGCATCATCTATGGCTTTTTTCGTTTCCCTTGCCAGTCCATACCCGGAAGACGGATTGCCGTAGCTCTCAGTCATGTACGGAAGCATTTTATCCAGGACTTCATCTCTCATCCTTGTAGTTGCAGCATTATCAAGATATATCATTTTGAAAACCCTATGAAGGCCCCCATTGCCCCGGCATTCTTCCCGTCACGCCTGTATGAGTACAGGTATTCCCTGTTCTCATAGGTGCACATGTCTGCGCAGGTGACGTTCGCTGCCGGTATCCCCTCATTGTACATCTGCTTTAGGAGCGCAGTGTTGATATCCAGGTATATCTTTCCGTCCCTGTAGGAAAGAGATTCAGGAAACCTTTCCCTGAAATGTGATTCCACATCCTCTTTTATCTCATAGTTTCTGCCGGATATGGCCGGTCCAAGGGCAAAGAGTATATCACTCCTGTCTATGCCGATGCTCTCCATCTTCCTTATGACAGAGACCACTGTTTCAAGATCCGTGCCCTTCCATCCGGAATGACAGGTACCCACTGCTCTTCCCCTTCTGTCTGCAAACATTATGATGCCGCAGTCAGAATGAAGGGATACACAGGCTGTATCAGGACTAACCGTTATGACCCCGTCACAGAAGGGAAGCTCATTCTCCCTTGTTATGCCAGCCCCATGATGCTCAGCATTTACCACTTCCACATTGTTTCCGTGTACATAATGGCACATAACCAGAGAGTCGAAGGAAAATCCCATGGCATTAGAAGCGATCTCAAAATTCTTCCTTATGACCTCGGTGTCAGGAGTACGCTTGAAGCTGAGATTAAGTGAATCATATGGAGGTTCACTTACTCCTCCTATCCTGGAAGTCACTCCGTGCCTTACAAATCCAAGTTCATCAAAAGAAGGTGCTGTGAAAAAGACAACACCATTCCTCTGATTCTTTGTAAATCCTCTGTTTATCTCGTATAAAAATCTGTCAAAACTCATTGCTTATTCGATACCAGTTTCGTTATCTCTTCCATGAATGTCGTAACATCCTTGAATTCCCTGTATACAGATGCAAATCTTATATATGCCACTTCATCCACATCCTTAAGGACATCCATGACCATGTCTCCGATAGTCCTTGCAGGCACTTCCTGCTCTCCCAGTTCCTGGACCCTTCTTTCAACTTCAAGAGCCATGTTCTGTATCTGTTCAGCGGATACCTTCCTCTTGTCACAGGCTTTCCTGAGACCTATCTGTATCTTCTCCAGGTCAAATATCTCCCTGCTTCCATCCCTTTTGATGACCATGACAGGCAGCTGCTCTGATTTTTCATATGTGGTGAATCTCTTCCCGCATTCCAGGCACTCTCTTCTGCGTCTTATGGTAGCTCCGTCATTCAACGGACGTGAATCCACGACCTTACTGTCAAGACAACCGCAATAAACACATTTCATATTTTCATACTCCTCATTTAACCTTAACGACCTTCAGCATATTTGTAAAACCAGGCTTTCCAAGAGGTACCCCTGCTGTTATGACTACCTCATCGCCCGAGGAAAGTATCCCTTCCCTGATGGCATTTTCTATTGCCAGATCTATCATCTCGTCCGTATCATTGCATTCCCTTACATAGAGCGGTACCACACCGAAGTTAAGGTTCAGCTGACGAAGCACCTTCTCATCCATACCGCATCCGATTATCATTGCCTGCGGCTTGTACTGTGACACCAGGCTGCAGGTGCTTCCGGATTTTGTCATGGCGATTATTGCCTTTGCATTTATGTCATGGGCGACGGTGCACGCAGCGTGTGTTATGGCCTCCGTTATGCTTGAAGCTTCCTTCTGATGCAGATAGAACCTCTTCTTGTAGTTTATGTCCTCCTCAGTCCTTCTTGCTATCCTGTCCATGGTCATCACTGCTTCCACAGGATACTTTCCTGCTGCAGTCTCCCCTGACAGCATTACTGCACAGGTCCCGTCATATATGGCATTTGCAACGTCAGTGCTCTCGGCTCTTGTAGGCCTTGGATTGTTGATCATGCTCTCAAGCATCTGCGTTGCGGTTATGACCAGCTTTCCGTAATTATTCGCCATGGTTATGAGCCTCTTCTGCATGACAGGCACCTCTGAGATAGGTACCTCAACTCCCATGTCTCCTCTCGCCACCATGACTCCGTCACTTTCCCTGATGATCTCTTCAGCATTGTCGAGGCCTTCCTGGCTCTCTATCTTTGATATGATCATTATGTCATCATATCCGTTGTCCCTTATGAACGCCCTGAGATCCCTGATGTTCTGTGCATTCTCCACGAAGGAGGCTGCTATCATGTCGATGTCATTCCGAAGTCCGAAAAGGATATCTGCCTTGTCAATCTCTGAAAGATAATCCCTTTCAACGTGTATACCAGGTGTGTTGATGCCCTTCCTGTTGGATACGGGTCCTCCGATAATGACCTTTGTGACCACGTCCTTTCCTTCTATGGATTCCACCTGAAGCTCAAGGTTTCCGTCGTCCACCAGCACCTTGTCCCCTATCTTAAGGCTCCTGTAAAGGTCAGGATAGGAGATGGAACACTGTGTCTCGTCCCCTTCCACCTTCTCAGCCCTGAGGATGAAGGTATCTCCGTTATGAAGGAAGATCCTTCCATCCCTGAATGTTGACAGTCTTACTTCAGGTCCCTTCGTGTCAAGAAGTATAGCCGTGTTCTTTTTCAGTTTTTTCCTCACTTCCTTGACATTGTCGATCTTCTCCTGCTGTTCTTCATATGTACCATGAGAGAAGTTGAGCCTTGCCACATCCACTCCAGCTGTAATAAGCTTTTCTATCATTTCCTTTGAGGTACTTGATGGCCCCAGAGTTGCTACTATCTTAGTTTTTCTCATGATCATTTCCTCAACCTTTATACTATATATAGTATACTATTTCAGCACCATATATACAAATGCTGATATCGTCTGAAACATGTGATTTGCCGACATAATATGATATTTTTCCACCTATATCTTCATTTGTAAAAATGTCGCATTTGATTGGACAGTCAGTCAAAGTACACAATTTTTCTGAAACTCAAAAGGAGCTGCGCCATCATACAGCTCCTTTTATATTATGGATTAAAAAATGAAAAAAGTATGTTTTGTAATTGTTACGCATATATTACAATTTCGTCATATTTATATTACTTTATTTACATCAGGATTGCAACTGCTTTTTACTGTTTTTTTCCGCTTTTTCCCGATGTTTACACATTATACACATTCAGACAGTAGCTTCCTCTGTAAACCCGATACCTATCCGCTGTGGCAGCACTCTCTGAAAAGGTAAAAAAATAGTAAGCAGACTTGAAACAAGACTGCTTACTATCCTTATCAACACTTTAACTTAGCCTTTATCTGTTCATGATAAGCCTTTCATACTCGTCTATGGATCCGTTATATGAGTTGAGGCTCATGAGCCAGAATGCCTTGTCAGTAACGTCCACTCCGCATACCTTTGCAGCATCCTCCACTGAACACAGAGGAGTCTTTCTCAGCATATCCTTGTATACTTCTATGAACTCACTTCCCTTCTCCTCTGCCAGCAGGTAGAGTCCCCTTGCAAACAGTCCGCCGAATGCATAAGGGAAATTGTAGAATGCAAGGCTCGGTCCGTAATAATGGCTCTTGCATACCCACATGTAAGGATTGAGTGTGTCTTCAGTTATGCCGTCACCGTAAGCCTTTACCTGTGCTCTGTGCATTATGTCACAGAGAGTGTCAGGGAACATGAATTCCTCGCTCTTCCTGTCGCATACTTCCTTCTCAAAGAGGAATCTTGAATATATGTCGCAGATTATCTGTGTGACTTCCATGAGTTCACCGTCAAGCAGTGCTATCTTCTCATCATCTGTCTCTGCAGAATCTATGGCTCTTTTTGCGACCACGTTCTCGTTGAATGTGGATGCAGTCTCAGCTACAGGCATGGAGTATCCCCTGTTCAAAGGTCTGTTGTCCTGCGTGAGGGTATCGTGATATCCGTGTCCAAGTTCATGGGCAAGAGTGGATATGCTTGAGAATGATCCGTCAAAGTTGGTGAGGACCCTGAATTCCCTAACAGGTGCAAGACCTGCACAGAAGGCTCCCCCGACCTTTCCGTCTCTGGGATAGAAGTCGATCCATTCCCTGTCATATGCAGTATTTATGATGTCGCACATGTCAGGATTGAATTTCTCGAAAATGTTCAGAAGATATGCCCTTGCTTCCTCGATGGTATATTTCTTGGTCTGCTTTCCCATAGGAGCAAACATGTCATACCACGGAAGTCCGTTCTCATGTCCCAGAGCCTTTCCCTTTATCTTCAGATATCTGTGGAAATTAGGCATGTATTCAACCATGGCCTCCAGCAGTGCATCAAGAGTCTTCTGCGTCATCCTTGATTCATAAAGTGTCTTTGAAAGAGGGCTCTCAAAGCCTCTTAATTCACATTCGCTCAGGGTCTGCTGCTTTATGTTGTTGAGTGCAAAGGCTACAGGGTCCTTTATCTTCTCGTATGAAGCAAGCTCTGCTTCGTAAGCATCCTTTCTTACTGTCTCATCAGGATCATATGCCATGTTCCTTACAGCTGAAAGGGTGGTCTTTTCTCCCCTGAATTCCACCTCCACTGATGAAGTGAGGTATGACTGAAGATTTGACCATGCGTCTCCGCCGCTTATGCCGTACTTGGCAGCCACTTCCTCGGCTGCGTCGGTAAGCATGTACTTGTTGTCCTCAACGAGATTATGAAGATAATACTCATATTCCTTGAGGATGCTCTCTTCCTCTATGTATCTGTCAAGATCCCTGCACTCAGCTATGTACTTTGTGATCACTGTGTTTGCCTTCGTGGTCCTGCTCAGCATAGAAGAGAGCTGACCGAGATATGATGCATGGGCAGGATCCTTTGTATCCGCCTCAGCCTGAAGGCTTGCAAATGAGAACAGCTTGTCATAGACTTCATTTATCCTTTCGAAGAGGTCTATCCCCTTAAGTATGTTCTCCTTCTCGTTTCCCCTGTCCAGCTCACGGCTTAAGGTGTTCAGCTGTTCCCCGAGCTCTGAAGCCAGAGCCATGTCACTTCTGAACTTTTCATCCTCATAACTGTCGTAGAGCGATCTTAACTGCCATCTCTTGTCCATAATCCAATTCCTTTCCTGTATTTCTATGTGAAATATATCATTTCCTGACCATGCTGAGGAATTCCTCCTCACTTATGATACTGATCCCGAGATCCCTTGCCTTCTGAAGCTTGGATCCAGCATTCTCTCCTGCTATAAGGATATCAGTGCTCTTTCCCACCGAGGATTGTGTGGTCCCTCCGTTCTCCTCCACCAGGGCAAAAGCCTCATTTCTCGTCATGGTCGAGAGAGTCCCCGTTATCACTATCTTCTTTCCTTCAAATACGCCTTCCCTGTCCTCATAACCCACAGGTGAGACTCCAAGGTCAAAGAGCTCCGCAAGCGTCTTCTCCGCTGCATCTGAGGCAAAGAAGTCGATTATGCACTGTGCCACCACGTCTCCTATGTCCTCTATGTCAGTGAGCTCTTCGAAGGTGGCTTTCCTGAGACCATCAAAATTCCTGAATCTCTTTGCCAGGTCCTTTGCGGTCTTCTTTCCCACATTGTTTATGCCAAGGGCAAATATGAAGTTTCCAAGGTCCGGATCCTTGCTCCTCTCTATGGAGCTTATGAGGTTCTCTGCCTTCTTCTCCTTGAAGCCAGGAAGCTTCATTAGGTCCTCCTTTTTGAGCATGTAGATGGAAGCCACGTCCTTTATACCCATCTGTTCGAACAGGAGCTCCACCGTCTTGTCTGAAAGGCCTTCTATGTTCATGGCATCCCTGGATGCGAAATGAACTATCCGCTCCGTAAGCTGAGGTCTGCATGAAAGGGTGTTAGGACAGTAGATATTCGGTCCGATCCTCTCAAGCTCCGTCCCGCAATAAGGGCAGACCTTAGGTTCCCCTTTATAGTCGGTCTCTTCGCCCGGCACTGCTCCCAGGATCTCAGGTATCACGTCGTTGCTTCTCCTTATGAATACCCTCGTGCCTATGCCCACTTTCTTGCGGTGTATGTCCTCTATGTTATTGAGTGTCGCTCTTCTTATGGTAGCCCCTGCAATGTCCACCTCATCAACTTCCGCAGTGGGAGTCAGCTTCCCTGTCCTTCCCACTTCCCAGACGATGTCGTTTATGACTGTGGTCATCTCTTCTGCAGCAAACTTGAAGGCTATGGCCCATCTCGGGAATCTTTCGGTATATCCGAGCCTGTCCCTGAGAGCAAAGTCATCCACCTTCACCACCATACCGTCTATGAGGAAATCAAGACTGTCCCTGGTCTTTTCCGCTTCCCTTATGCCCTCCAGTACTCCGTCAAGATCCGGATAGAGCTTCTCAAAGTCATTGACCTTGAAATGATTTTCCCTTAAAAAAGCTATCATCTCTGTATGGGTGGCAAATCTCCTGCCCTCAATGTAGCCTACATTGTAGAAGAATACGTCAAGCTTTCTCGATGCCGTGACTTTGGTATCAAGGTTTCGAAGTGCCCCTGCACAGGCGTTCCTTGCGTTCTTAAGGGGCTCCTTTGCAGTCCTGTTGAATTCTTCAAGGTCAGAAAGGTGCATTATGGCCTCTCCCTGGACCTCCATCCTTCCCTTGAAGGGTATCTCCATGGGTATGGACTTTATGGTCTTAGCCTGCTCATATATCTCCTCACCTGTTATGCCGTCACCACGGGTAGCGGCATTTACCATCCTGCCGTTCTCGTAGGTAAGGTTTATGGTAAGGCCGTCAAATTTGTATTCAAGTGTATACAGCCTTTTCTCATGGGGATCAAGGCCAAGCCTCTTCTCCCAGGCCACCAGCTCCTCAAAGGTCTTTGATTTCTGAAGGCTGTAGAGCGGTGCTATGTGGGTGTGCTTCTTGAAGCCATCCAGCACCTTTCCTCCTACTCTTATGGTAGGTGAATTGAAAAGTACCCTCTCTTCAAGAGCCTCCTTTTCAAGGAGCTTGTCAAACAAAACGTCGTATTCAGCGTCGCTTATGGTAGGACTGTCCAGAACATAGTACTCGTATGCGTACCTGTTAAGCTTCTCCACCAGTTCTTCCATGCTCATGCTGTCTGCATCCTGAAAAACCATGTCAGTACTTTTCCTTTCTCAGATTATCTCCAGGGGAGCATATGCAAGGAACATCTTCTTCTCTCCGGATGCGAACTGCACAGTGGCAACTCTCCTGTCGCCAGCTCCCTGAATGCTCTTTATGGTACCTTCCCCGAAGGTCTTGTGTCTAACCTTCTGTCCCTCAGCAAAGTCAGAAGGGCTGTGGGTAGCCTTGGACTTAAACTCCTCAGGCCTTGTGAATATGTATTCCCTTTTGACTTCCTTTATGTCCTTCTTCTTCTTTCCTATGGCAAAGAAGTCGGCAAAATCATCATCCGGCTCATAGGTGTATGAGGTGTTGATGTGCTTTCTCCTGTTCAGTCCCTGTTTCTGTATCATCTCCTGAGGGATGTCCTCAACGAACCTCGATACGGTCTCATCCCTTGTGCCTCTGCCGTAGAATACCCTGGTATTGCTCATGCTGAGATAGAGGTTCCTCTTGGCTCTTGTGATGCCCACATAGCAAAGACGTCTCTCCTCGTCCAGCCTTCCCTCTCCAACGGACATCTCTGAAGGAAAGAGTCCTTCCTCCATGCCTGAAAGGAATACCGTATCGAATTCCAGTCCCTTGGCGCTGTG
>CACZNR010000205.1 GCA_902782475.1 uncultured Eubacteriales bacterium | reverse complement strand
TTTAACTGAAATTCTTTCATAGTTTTTCCTCTTACTTTGTAAATTTGTTGATCACTCTGGTCTCTGTCTCACCTGTCTCAAGGTCGATGAACTTTGTTACAAGTGATATCTTGTTGTCTTCGTTGAGATCATTCCAGATCTCGCATGTGAAATCATCGATATCATCGATCATTTCCATTCTCTTTGGTTCTCCTGTGAATGTAGGGATAGGATTACCATTATGATTATAGGTGTGGATCATGTGTCCGACGCCCGGAATGGACTTGTACTGGAAATAGTATCTGTTGCATGCAGAACCCTTCTCGTCTGCGCTCTTGAGTATTGAGAGATCATAGCAGAAATCGCCTTCTCCAAGATAGAGGATGCCTGAGATCCTTGGTGTGAATGTAGGACCATCCGGCTCGAATTCTCTTGTGTCAAGAGCATGCTTGAAGCACTTTCCCTTCTCGAGATGCTCATATATGGTATCTGTCTGATTGCCGTTTGTAACGATGACCTTGTTCTCGAATACTCTTATCGGTGAATATATGATAAGTGAAGGATCTTCCACCTTGGACTCATCATAAGGATAGATAGTAATATTGCTGCCTTCTTCCACGAAGACCCTGTTCCTTGAATTCTCACTTCTTCCCATGATGAAGTATGCTATTGCAGCCTTCTTTCCGTCATGGGTCTTTCCTATAACGATGCCTCTGCCGGGATATTCGTTATTTCCTAATGTCTCCTTGAATGTGTTCAGTGAATAGATGCTCATATAAACCTCCAAAATAATAAAGGGCACCCCACAAAGAACCAGGGTGCCCAGACGGTCGACATTAATCCATTTTCCTGTTCCTCCATGGTTCTCCATGATTATCCGTCAGTCACAGGAAATACACCTAAATTTTAATGTAACTCACCATTTGCGGTCAATATGATGACCGCCATTTTATGGAAAATAGTTCGTGTTTTCTGTGTGCTTCCAGACTACAGAAAAGCAGCCCACATTTCCTGTGGGCTGCCGCTCTATCTCAACGAAACAAATCTTTCCCTTAAAAGGACTTATTTGTTTGCATTCACGAAGTTCCAGATGGCTGCTACGCCAATGTACTTCTGTGGTTCGTCACCATTCACTACCAGTGTCGGTGCCTGACGTATCCTGAGTTCCCTTGCAAGATCAAGATTCTCTTCAACGTCCATTACCCTGTAGTTTATTCCTGCTTCTTCAAGGAGCCTCTTTGCCTGAGGACAGTTAGGACATGTCTTTGTTGTAAAGAGCATTATGTCGCCTTCCTTGGCATTTGCAACTTCTTTCTTTACGTCATCAGCTGTTATTACAGGTATCTGAAGCTCTGAGAAATCCCTTTCCTTTACTGCTGCAGGAGCGCCGTGTCTAAGTGTTGAGTGACCTATGTCATATACTTTACGGTCCTTGAACTCCTGGAGCTTTCCGTCGTTCCAGTTCTGTACAGGTCTGTAGTAACCGGTTATACGTGAGTAAACTTCCGTCTTCTGACCGCAGTGCGGGCATGTGAACTGTTCGCCTGTAAGATATCCGTGATCCTTGCATACTGAGTATGTAGGAGACATGGTGTAGTATGGGAGCTTGTAGTTCTCTGCTATCTTTCTTACCAGTGAAGCAGCTGCCTTCCAGTCAGGAAGCTTCTCTCCAAGGAATGCATGGAATACTGTTCCTGATGTATAAAGTGTCTGGAGCTCATCCTGTATATCAAGAGCTGAGAAGACATCATCTGTATATCCAACCGGGAGATGTGATGAGTTCGTGTAGTATGGTGTACCGTTCTCATTTGCTGTTATGATGTCCGGATACTGTTCCTTGTCATGCTTTGCGAACCTGTAGGATGTGCTTTCAGCAGGTGTTGCTTCGAGGTTGAAGAGGTCACCGTACTGTTCCTGATAGTCGGAAAGTCTCTCTCTCATGTGATTGAGAACGTCCTTAGTGAACTGCTGTGCCTTCTTGTCTGTAAGATCGCATCTTAACCATTTTGCATTGAGGCATGCTTCGTTCATTCCAACGAGACCGATGGTTGAGAAGTGGTTCGTGAATGTTCCAAGGTATCTCTTTGTATATGGATAAAGACCTGCATCCAGAAGCTGTGTGATTACCTTCCTCTTTGTGTTGAGAGATCTTGCAGCGATGTCCATCAGCTTGTCAAGCCTTGCATAGAATTCTTCTTCGTTGTTGACTTCATATGCTATCCTTGGCATGTTGATGGTAACGACGCCGATACTTCCTGTGGATTCGCCTGATCCGAAGAATCCGCCGGATTTCTTTCTGAGTTCCCTGAGGTCCAGTCTCAGTCTGCAGCACATGGATCTTACGTCAGAAGGCTCCATGTCTGAGTTTATATAGTTGGAGAAGTAAGGTGTACCATATTTTGCTGTCATCTCGAAGAGAAGCTTGTTGTTCTCTGTCTCGCTCCAGTCAAAATCCTTTGTAATGGAGTATGTAGGGATAGGATACTGGAATCCTCTTCCGTTGGCATCGCCCTCGATCATGATCTCGATGAATGCCTTGTTGACCATGTCCATTTCCTTCTGGCAGTCGCCGTATGTGAAGTCCAGCTCCTTGCCGCCAACGATCGCAGGCTGATCCTTGAGGTCAGCAGGTGCTACCCAGTCAAGAGTTACGTTGGTGAAAGGTGCCTGTGTGCCCCATCTTGATGGTGTGTTGACGCCATAGATGAAGGACTGTATGCACTGCTTTACTTCCTTCTGTGAAAGATTGTCCACTCTTACGAAAGGTGCAAGGTATGTATCAAAGGATGAGAAAGCCTGAGCTCCTGCCCATTCATTCTGCATGATACCAAGGAAGTTGACCATCTGGTTGCACAGTGTTGAAAGGTGTGATGCAGGTGAAGATGTTATCTTTCCAGGTACTCCGCCAAGACCTTCCTGGATGAGCTGCTTAAGGCTCCATCCTGCACAGTATCCTGTGAGCATTGAAAGGTCGTGAAGATGTATTGCTGCGCTCCTGTGTGCATCGGCTATCTCCTGGTCATATATCTCGCTGAGCCAGTAGTTCGCTGTGATGGCTCCTGAGTTTGAAAGGATAAGTCCACCAACGGAATATGTGACTGTGGAATTCTCCTTTACACGCCAGTCGTTTATCTTCAAATAATTATCTACCAGATCCTTGTAGTTCAGAAGTGCGGAATTGACGTTTCTTACCTTCTCCCTCTGTCTTCTGTAAAGGATATATGCCTTTGCAACATCGGCATAACCTGATTCAGAAAGGACCTTTTCTACGCTGTCCTGAATATCTTCCACAGCTATCTTGCCGTCTACGATCTTCTCCTCGAAGTCGGAAGTAACATGCAGAGATATCAGATCGATAACACTTGAGTGGTACTGCTTGCCTAGTGCCACAAAAGCTTTTGTGATGGCTGCACTGATCTTGCTGATATCAAAATCAACGATCTTGCCATCTCTCTTAACTACCTGATACATAAATACATCTCCCTTGTATTTTAAATAATATAATAACAGCCGCATAATTGCGGATTACATTTAATATAACAAAGGGCACAAGATATGTCAACATCTTGTGCCAATATTTTTAATAAAAACTATATGTTGTGGTGTTTTGAGTAAAGTTCAGTTCACTCCACTCCCCTTATATCAACGCTCTCAACATAGTCCTTCATAACCTTGGCATACCTCTCAAGGTCCTCCTTTGAAGGTGCGGAAAGTCCTGAATATATGACTGTATCCCTGTCCACAAAGCACTGCAGGAAGTACTTTCCTGCCCCTTTTATGAGCTCTCCAATGCCTCTGAAGCTGTCCTCATCATGGAGTTCCTTTACGACAGTCGTGCGGAATTCATAGTCGATGCCAGACTCCATTATTATCCTTATGCTCTTTTTTATGGCAGTAAGATCATACTCTCCCGGGAACCCCACGGTTATACCATATCTTGGAGGATCATTCTTTATGTCCATGGCGATATAGTCCACAAGTCCTGCATCTGTTATATCTTTCAACCTGTCCGGAAAGGAACCGTTGGTATCGAGCTTTATGCTGTATCCGAGATCCTTTATCCTTTTGAGGAGCTCAGGAAGATCCCTTCTGAAAAGAGGCTCTCCTCCTGTGATGGCTACGCCGTCAAGTATCCCTGTCCTGCCCTTTAAAAACTTTATGAGCTTATCATCAGTCATCACCACTTCTGCATCCTGTTCAATGAACTCGGAGTTATGGCACCAAGGGCATCTCATGTTGCATCCCGCAAGGAATACCGTACATGCGACACGGCCCGGATAGTCAAGAAGCGTTAGTTTCTGAAGACCGTTTATATTCATCATCTGACCCCCATAAGTATATTTGCATTTCTGATATTGCTGTCACTGATCATATCGTTCACAGAGTATGCGTTCTTCTCCATGTCACCACAGTTGGCCTTTGTGATCTCCTGGTCCTGAAGGACCTCTATCACTCTTGCACATATGCCTTCCATGGCATAATACTTCTGCTCTGCCATCTCACCATCATTATCCGTAGTTATGAGCACCTTAAGTACCGTAATGACATCCTTAAGGACCGGAAGATCTTCCAGTCCCCTAAAGGCCCATTTATAGAAGGGCTCATATCTTTTGTTCAGAAGATATATCACACTGATGGCAGACTTCACGAATTCTATGACTGCAAGCTGAGCCGCATAGGGCTCGTCATGCTTAAGGCACCTCAGGAAATTGTACTGCCCTGACTGTGCCATCAGAAGGAGCTTGCCGGCAAGCTTCTTAAGTCTGATGTCTTCAGGAAGATATGCTATCCTCTGTCTTATCTCAGTAACAAGGCCGTAGTTGTCAAAGTAGACTTCACCGTTGGTAGCTTCCAGAAGATAATGCTCAGGTGTCTGGAGC
>CACZNR010000204.1 GCA_902782475.1 uncultured Eubacteriales bacterium | reverse complement strand
TGCATCATTTTTTCTTCCGGTACAGCATAGGTCAATAAAATGTTTGCCATATTTCTTTACTCCTTTTTAATTTCAAAAAAAACAGAGTTTTTAAGCTCTGTTCTGGTCGTATTGATGGATCCTGTATCAGATCTTATGGAATTGCTCTACGTCAAGCACAAATACTGTAGCACCGCCTACTGTAACTTCTACAGGATAAGGTGTGTACATTCCCATGGCACCCATTGCAGGTGAAGGGAAAACTTCTATCTGCTTGCGGCTTACACATACCTTCTTGATTATCTCAAGTGCAGGCTCAAGTCTTTCATCATCAACACCAAGAAGCAGTGTAGTGTTTCCTGAACGCAGGAATCCACCGGTAGAAGCAAGCTTGGTCACACTGAAACGTTCGTTCATAAGCTCGGATACGAGATTTGAAGCATCTTCGTCCTGAACTATTGATATAATAAGTTTCATTAACAGATCCTCCTATGTATATTGAAAAATCATTTCCTTCGTTTTTACCTGATTATTATATCATTGCTTGGTGCGATTATTCAATGAAATGAGGGAATGCAGGGGCCTCTTGTAGTATAATTTACAAAAAGAAATAATTCAGGTCATTTATGGAAAAGATTGCAAGATTCGAAAAGATTTCAGAGGATCAGTTTGCTCTGGAAGCTGGTCTTATGGCAGGAAAAGACACATATGCTGACATAAAGATGCCAAGACGCGCCACGAAGGGTTCGGCAGGTTATGATTTCTATGCTCCGTATGACATAGAACTGGCTCCGGGAGAGGAGATGACAGTCCATACAGGCATCAGGGCTAGGATATCTGAGGGATGGGTGCTGGTGCTCTGTCCAAGGAGCGGACTGGGATTCAGATACAGGATGCAGCTCAACAATACCCTCGGGATCATAGATTCCGATTATTACAATGCCAAAAATGAAGGACACATCATGGCACGAATATTCAACGACTCAAGACAGGGAAAGACCCTCAGCATAAAAAAAGGAGAGGGATTCATGCAGGGCATTTTCCTTCCTTTTGGCATTACCGAGGATGATGAAGCCTCAGGCGAGAGGCTCGGAGGGTTTGGGAGCACGACAAGATAATGGATATCACGGTTAGGGAACTGAGAGAGCTCAAGGAAGGATCATATATACTTCTTGACATAAGAAAGGAGTCCGAAAGAAAACTGGGAGAGATCCCGGGTTCTTTGGTGTGCTCAGAGGATGATATCTCAGAGGTCTCAAAGGGATATGCTGACAGGAAACTGATCGTCTTCTGCCATCAGGGGATAGAGAGCAGGGAACTGACTGACATGCTCAGGGAAAATGGATACGATGCATACAATCTTCAGGGAGGATATCTTGCATATCTGGTGGAGGAGATCGAGGATAATGAGCTTGCAGTCATCAATGACAAGGCTACGAGGAGCATCCATGACAGATTCAAAAAGACTCTCTGGAGCGCATTCATAAAGGCAGTGAAAACATACAGACTGGTGAATGAAGGAGACAGCATCGGAGTCTGCATATCCGGTGGGAAGGACTCCATGCTCATGGCAAAGCTTTTTTCAGAATATCACAAGTATTCCGATGTGCATTTCGATGTCCACTATATAGTCATGGATCCGGGATATGCTCCGGAAAACAGGTCCCTGATAGAAAGCAATGCAAGGAAACTCGGCATTCCTGTCGAGATATTTGAGTCCAGCATATTCGATTCAGTTCTGCATGTGGAGAAATCCCCGTGCTATCTCTGTGCCAGGATGAGGAGAGGACATCTGTACAGCTATGCAAAAAGCCTTGGCTGCAACAAGATCTCACTGGGGCACCATTATGATGACGTCATTGAGACGACACTCATGGGCATGCTTTACGGAGGCCAGATACAGTCAATGATGCCCAAGCTTCACAGTACCAACTTTGAAGGAATGGAGCTCATAAGACCTCTGTACTATATAAGGGAAGATACCATAAAAGCATGGAGGGACTATAATGATCTTCATTTCCTGCAGTGTGCATGCAAATTTACCAATACATGCTCCCTGGAAAACGATAATGAGACAGGTTCAAAACGCGTGGAGATAAAGAACCTCATACGTGAACTCAAGAAAACGAATCCGTACATAGAGCAGAACATATTCAAGAGCATGGAGAATGTAAGCCTGGATACAGTCCTTGCATACAAATCAAAGGGAGTAAGACACAGTTTTCTGGAAAATTACTGATCAGGTTTGCCTTAGGCAACTTAAAATGTTATATTAATTGATGTAATAAATAAAATCCTTTTACAGATGGAATGCGGCTGATCTCCGCAGGAGCGTCCTTGCTACCGTAAACTCGGGTCTTTCTGTATAAGGATATGATCACATTGTTTCAGGGGCAACATTGGATATACTTTATTTAGTGTGCCTGTAAAGAAACTTTACAGGTTTTTCTTATGCCTCAGGATGGAGGAAAAATGAACAATAGGATTTTAAGGAAGATCCTTCTTCTGGTAACAGTGCTCATGGTGGTTTTTGCCATGGCATCCTGCAAGAAGAAGGAAGAAGGTATCAAGACCACTATAAGTATCGATGTCTCAAAGATATTCGATCATGAAGCGGATCTGAACAAGGACAAGGCAGACTTTGTTCCGGAAGACGGGATGATACTTAAAAAAGTTACCGTAGTCATCGGAAAGGATTCAAATGCACTGGATCAGCTGAGGGAAGCCTGTGAAGATAACGACGTACAGATCGAAGTATCGGAATCACAGTACGGAAAGTTCGTCGACGGGCTTGGTCAGATATATTCCGGAGACTGTGGCGAATGGTCAGGATGGATGTTCAAGGTCAACGGAAAGTGGGCAGAGCTTGGAGCTGATGCCACTGTTTTGAACGAGAATGATGAAGTTGAATGGGTATTCGTCTGTGACTACAATACAGATATGTGACCGGTAGAGGGTGAACATAAGCTGTTCACCCTTTTTTATATATAATGAGAAGACAATTCAGACAGTTCAATCCATATGCAGTATTTGTGTATTACCTTGTGATCATCGGAGCCACTGTAATGAGCAGGCATCCGGTGTTTTCGCTTCTGTCTTTTTTCTTTTCAGTCATATATGGATATATAGTGGACAGGGAAAAACTTTCAAGGCTCATTAAGATGATCATTCCTCTCATGATCTTTACGGTCCTTGTCAATTCACTTTTCAATCATTATGGAGTTACCAGGCTGTTCAGACTGCCAAGCGGCAATAATGTGACTCTGGAAGTACTGTTTCAAGGGATACTTCTGACATCCTCCTTCGGAGCAGTATCAGTCTGGCTGCTGGACTCCACTGATGCCCTTGATTATCAGAAATTCATGCATATACTGAGACATGTCTTTCCGGGCATAGTTCTCGTGATGACCATGAGCATCAGATTCATTCCCCTTTATTCCAAACAGGTCAGGCTCATAATCGATGCCCAGAAGGGAATAGGAAATCTTAAGGAAGAAAAAGGATACAGGAAGAGACTGAAGAACAGTCTGGATATCTTTTCCATACTGACTTCCTGGGCTCTTGAGAATTCCATAGAGACTGCAGATTCCATGAGAGCCAGAGGATATGGCCTTAAGAAGAGGACTTCATACAGAAGGTATTCATTCAATTACAAGGATGCTTTGCTGCTGACAGCAGCAGCTGTTACGGCTGTCATGCTGATCATGGCAGGCCACCGGGGCCTTCTGACGGTTAAATACAATCCGGTGATTAAATTCCCTGTATTTGATACAGTTGGTTATTTGAGTTATGCAGCTTTTGCACTGCTTG
>CACZNR010000203.1 GCA_902782475.1 uncultured Eubacteriales bacterium | reverse complement strand
CAGGATAAGATTTTTGAACACCAAGATATCACTTCTTTCCAACAGCAACTCCATGGACAGCTTTGTAGAATATCTTGTAAACATGTCTCTGCAGAGTGGAAATACATTCTCGGTCGGAAGCTCATATACGCTTCTTGCCAAGTCACTCAATATCTCAAGGTCATCCCTTTACAGGAACATCGAGGATCTTGAGGAAAAAGGTCTTATACGCAGGGAAGGAAAGAACATCACTGTTCCTGACATCTCAGCGTTAACGAGTTATATTTTATAAACACAGGAGGAAACTATGAAAAGGATCATTTCCATCATCATGGTAATGGTACTTGCTCTCACAGCCTTTGCTGCATGCAAGAAGGAAGCAGTGCCATCAGAAGTATCATCTGAAGTTTCATCATCAGTGGCTTCAGAAACAGAAAAGTCAGAAGAACCATCAGCTGCTCCGGAGAGCTCTGTAAAAGAGAAGCCTCAGGTAAAGCTTGGTGTACTCAAAGGGCCTACAGGCATCGGTGCAAGCTATCTCCTTGAGCAGAATGCCAACGGAGAATCACTGAACAGCTACGAAGTACAGGTAGTTGCAGAAGCAACAGACATCGTTTCACAGGTAGCAAGCGGAAATCTTGATATCGCTGCAGTTCCTACAAACGTTGCATCAGCCCTTTATAACAAGACAGAAGGCGGAGTAAAGATCCTTGCCCTCAATACGGCAGGTGTCCTCTACATCCTTGAGAAGGGTGATTCCATAAAGGAGATCAAGGACCTCAAGGGAAAGACCATCTATGCAACAGGTCAGGGAGCAAATCCTGAGTATGTTTTAAACTACATCCTTACACAGAACGGCCTTGAGCCGGGAAAGGATGTTACGATCGAATTCATGGACAGCGCTGCTCTCGTAACAGAGGCTGCTTCAGGAAATGTTGACATAGCAATGCTCCCGGTTCCTGCAGTAACAACAGTACTTGTAAAGAACCAGGAATTCAGATCAGCCCTCAGCCTTTCAGAGGAATGGGACAAACTCAACAACGGAAGCGTACTTACAATGGGATGCATCATAGCAAGAAAGGAATTCATTGAGAACAATCCTGAGGCTATAGATAACTTCCTTAAGGAATATGAAGTATCCATCAACTATGTAAAGGCAAATCCTAAGGAGAGCGGAGAGTTCTGCGAGAAGTTCGAGATAGTACCGGCTGCAGCAATTGCTACAAAGGCTATCCCTGACTGCAACCTCATTTTCGTAAAGGGTGAAGAGATCAAGGAATATCTTGCCGGATATTATCAGATCCTCTTCGAAGCTGATCCGAAATCCATCGGCGGAAAGATCCCTGCTGATGACATCTATGAGATCAGATAAGGTAAACAGGATAACCAAAACAGTACTGGCATTCCTTTTCTGGATGCTGGTATGGGAATTATGTGCATTAAAGGTCGGGAAGGAACTTATCCTTCCTGATCCTTTTGCTGTATTCCGCACACTCGGTGAGCTGGTGACCACAGGCAAGTTCTGGCTCTCTACGCTCACCACGATTCTAAGGATAATAGCAGGATATCTCCTTGGCATAATCCTTGGGATACTCTTTTCTGTACTTACATGTACCTTCAAAACTGCGGACGCACTGATATCACCGCTGATCCGCATCATCCGTGCCACACCTGTGGCATCATTCATAATACTTGCGCTTCTATGGATGGGTAAGAACTATGTTCCGCTGTTCATGTCACTTCTCATGGTGCTTCCGATAGTGTGGGGAAACATCACAGAAGCCTACAGGAATACCGATGAGAGGCTCATAGAGATGGGAAGAGCATATTCCTTTTCAAGGATGAAGATGTTTTTATATATCTACGTTCCTTCAGTCCTTCCCGGACTTAAGGCTGCATGCATGACCTCAGTGGGCCTTGCATGGAAATCGGGCATCGCTGCTGAAGTGCTTTCACAGCCGAAGTTTGCCATGGGTTCACAGTTATATTATTCCAAGATATATCTTGAGACGGCTTCACTTTTTGCATGGACTGAAGTCGTGATAATACTGAGCTTCCTGATCGAAAAGATCTTTAAATATGGGTTTGAAAAACTGTTTGCGAGGATAATGAAATGAAGATAGAACATCTAAGCTTTGCATACGGTGACAAGATCATATTCAAGGACCTTTCCCTTGACCTTGACGGAAAACTCTACTCCCTTACAGGAGATTCAGGAGTTGGGAAGACCACCCTTCTGAAACTCATAGGTGGACTTCTTGTACCCGATAAGGGAAATATCACAGATGCCCCCAGGACTCCATCCTTCATGTTCCAGGAGGACAGGCTCCTTCCATGGATAAATGTCAGAAAGAACATAAGCCTTGTTACTGATGACACTGAAAAGATGGAAGAGCTTCTAAGGACACTGGATATAGACGGAGACCTTATGCCAACGGAGCTTTCAGGAGGCATGGCAAGAAGAGTAGCCCTTATAAGGGCACTCTGCTACAGGGGGGATGCACTTTTACTTGACGAACCCTTCAACGGCATGGATGAAAAGCTCACTGATAAGTGCATAGAGCTCATACTGAAGGAGGATAAGTTTACTGTAGTATCAGCTCATCAGAGCGAAGTACATGTAAAACTCGGTTCACAGATCATTCATCTGTAAGCATTAACCTATATATTTTCCTATTCCTACTAAAAAGGTTCTTTTTTTTGTGCCAGTTATCCTTTATAATATCCCTGTTAGGGTAAAAATAATTAGAGTATAAAGGATGGGTCGTTTTATATGGCAAAATTAAATGAAAATGCTACAAAGCAGATCCTTGAAATCTGTGGCAGGTACAAGAATGAAAAAACCCCGCTTATCATGATTTTAAGTGATATTCAAAACGAGTATGGTTACATACCGCTCGAAGTGCAGGAACTTGTTTCAAAGGAAACCGGTATTTCTGTAGCTGAGATCTACGGTGTTGTAACCTTTTATTCTTTTTTCTCTCTCACACCAAAGGGCAAATATGTTATCGGATGCTGCCTGGGAACTGCATGCTATGTAAAGGGCGCTCAGAATATCATCGACAAGTTTTCTGAAGTCCTTGGCATCAAGCCAGGTCAAACTACTGAAGATGGCTTATTCACATTGGATGCTCTTCGCTGCATAGGTGCTTGTGGTATAGCTCCAGCAGTAAGTATCAGTGGTACTGTTCACCCTAAGGTATCCATTGATCAGGTTCAGCAGATCGTTAACGATTTAAGAGCTAAGGAGGGCGCTACATTATGATCAAAACAGTAGACCAGCTTAACGAGAGAATTGCTGCATGCACAAAGTGTGTGGAAGACAAGATCACCGGTGCTGACGGAAAGAGACATATCGTTCTCTGCGGTGGTACAGGATGTCTGTCAAGCCATTCAGATGAGATCAAAAAGAAATTTGATGAGATCATTGCTGCAAAGGGACTGCAGGATAAAGTTACAGTTAACATCGTAGGATGTTTCGGTTTCTGCTCACAGGGACCATTCGTAAAGATATATCCTGAAGACACATTATATCGTCTCGTTCACATCGAAGATGTTGAAGAGATCGTTGAGACAGATATAGTTAATCACGGTATAGTTGAGAGACTTCTCTATGTAGATCCAGCAACAGGAGAAAAGGTTGCTAAGCAGGATGAGATCAACTTCTACAAGAAGCAGAGAAGAGTTGCTCTTCACGGATGCGGAGTCATCAATCCTGAAGACATCAACGAAGCTCTTGGTATGGGAGCTTTCCAGGGACTTAAGCGTGCTCTTACAATGACACAACAGGAAGTTATCGATGAAGTACTTGCATCAGGACTT
>CACZNR010000202.1 GCA_902782475.1 uncultured Eubacteriales bacterium | reverse complement strand
CTTGTGATTATCAATTGTTGACTTTGTGACATTGTCCGTGCATTGCACAGTTCTGACACCCGTGGGAGCAGGACGTTTTTCCCTGTTTTTTATCCTTGACCATCTTATAGATGATAAGTCCCACTATTCCTGCAAGCACAAGACTTACCAGAAGCGTTGGTAGATTCATGACATCCTCTCCTTTCTACAGATATCCTCAGTCTATTTTAACATCTTTTGTAAGCTTTGTTGCTTCTTTATATGGCTTGAAGAGCATATAAATGGCAAATGCTATGAACAGTACTGAAACTATGAGTCCTATTACACTGAAGTTTCCAGTAAACAGTCCGCCTATATTGTTTATGCAGAGAGCTACTGCATATGCAAGGCCGCACTGGTATGCTATAGCGAACCATGTCCACTTTGCATTGTTCATCTCTCTCTTGATAGCACCCATTGCAGCAAAGCATGGAGCGCAAAGGAGGTTGAATGCAAGGAAGGAATATCCGGTGATGGCTGTGAATTCAGCAGCAAGTGCAGAATATACTGTTCCCTGTCCTCCATAGAGGATGCCCATCGTTCCGACTATGTTCTCTTTTGCAACAAGTCCTGTGATGGAAGCAACGGCTGCTTTCCAGTTGCCCCAGCCAAGAGGCGCAAATATCCAGGCTATTGCATTTCCTATGACAGCAAGTATGCTCTTATCGATCTCATCCTCTTCCAGCATCCTGAATGTTCCATTGTCGAACCCGAAGTATGAAAGGAACCATACTACTATCGTTGAGAGAAGGATAACTGTACCGGCCTTCTTGATGAATGACCATCCACGCTCCCACATTGAACGGAGGACATTCCCGAGTGTTGGCCAGTGATATGCAGGAAGTTCCATTACGAATGGAGCAGGATCTCCTGCAAACATCTTTGTTTTCTTAAGTATTATACCTGATATGATTATTGCAGCCATACCAACGAAATAAGCTGATGTTGAGACCCATGGGGATCCGCCGAATATGGCTCCGGCTATCATTGCTATGAAAGGTACCTTTGCTCCGCATGGGATGAATGTTGTAGTCATAATCGTCATACGGCGGTCTCTCTCGTTCTCTATGGTACGTGAAGCCATTATTCCAGGAATGCCGCATCCTGTACCGATAAGGATCGGTATAAAGGATTTTCCTGAAAGGCCGAATCTTCTGAATATCCTGTCCATTACGAATGCGATCCTTGCCATGTATCCACATGATTCAAGGAATGCGAGGAGCAGGAACAGAACGAGCATCTGTGGAACGAATCCAAGTACGGCACCAACGCCTGCAACTATACCATCAAGTATGAGGCCCTTAAGCCAGTCGGCACAGTTGATGGCATCCAGTCCCTTCTCCACAAGTACAGGAATGCCTGGTACCCATACTCCATCATCAGCAGGATCGGGTTCTTCAGCTCCATACTTTTCAAATACAGCTACCGCATCCTTGAGGTCATCACCTGTAAATTCAAGATCTTCAGGCTGAAGTGTTTCTTCATCTTCCACTGTTATTGTAGCCTTGTCTGCAGAGCTGTAGTTCTCTGAGTACTTCTTGAGGAGATCGATAGCCTTTGCACTGTCAAATCCTTCTGCCTCTGTATCAAGAGCCTCTTCCAGCTCTTCGAAGCCTTCTCCCTCAAGTCCTATGAATGCATCTATTGCATTCTTTGCATCGCCGAATTCTTCCGCTTTTTCTTCATAAGCAGGTGTTCCGATACCGAACAGATGGAAACCATCTCCAAAGAGACCGTCATTAGCCCAGTCTGTTGCCCAGGATCCTACTGTGACCATCGAAATGTAGTATACAAGGAACATTACAAGCGCGAATATAGGAAGTCCAAGCCATCTGTTGGTAACGACCTTGTCGATCTTATCAGATGTTGTGAGCTTTCCTGCCTTCTGCTTTCTGTAGCATCCCTTTATGATCTCACCGATATATACATAACGTTCATTTGTGATGATAGAGCTTGAATCGTCATCCAGTTCAGCCTCAGCACTCTTTATATCCTCTTCAACGTGTGAAAGAGTCTTCTCATCGAGTTTCAGCTGTTCAAGTACCTTTTCATCTCTTTCGAATATCTTTATTGCATACCATCTCTGCTGTTCCTCAGGAAGTCCATGAACGACTGCTTCCTCTATATGGGCAATGGCATGTTCAACAGGACCTGAGAACTTATGCATCGGGACCGTTTTGGTTCCCTGAGCCGCCTTGATAGCTTCCTCTGCAGCTTCCATGATCCCTGTTCCCTTCAAAGCTGAGATAGGGACTACCTTGCATCCAAGCTGTCTTCCAAGTTCCTTAAGATCAAGCTTGTCACCATATTTGTCTACCAGGTCCATCATGTTGATCGCAACGACTACAGGGATACCGATCTCTGTAAGCTGAGTTGTGAGATAAAGGTTTCTCTCAAGATTGGTTCCGTCAACTATGTTGAGTATTGCATCAGGTCTTTCCTGAATAAGATAGTTTCTGGCCACTACCTCTTCAAGGGTGTATGGTGACAGAGAATAGATACCAGGTAAGTCTGTGATGGTTACATCATCATGCTTTTTCAGTTTTCCTTCTTTTTTCTCGACTGTAACCCCAGGCCAGTTTCCAACGAACTGATTGGATCCTGTCAGTGCATTGAACAGAGTTGTTTTACCACTGTTAGGGTTTCCGGCAAGAGCGATTATAATTGCCATAATAAATTCCTTTCTATATGGTTAGCGAGAGCTAACTCAAACTTATAAAAAAATCATTCTACTTCTATCATTGCCGCATCTTCTTTCCTGATGGAAAGCTCATATCCGCGGACTGTTACTTCGATAGGATCCCCAAGCGGAGCTACTTTCCTTACATAGACATCTATATGTCTTGTAATTCCCATGTCCATGATCCTGCGCTTTACGGCACCTTCACCATGAAGTTTTACCACCTTTGCAGTATCACCGATCTTCACATCCCTTAAAGTTTTCACAGTCTTACCTCCTAAAATATAGAATTAAACCATTACTTTCTGAGCCATCTCTCTGCTGATCGCGATCCTTGACTCTTTTACACTAACTATTACATTGTCACCCATCTTTGAGACGATGCTTACATTCCCTCCTACGACGAATCCAAGATTCTCCAGGTGTCTTGTTACATCATCCTTTCCATTTATCTTCTTGATCACAAGGTCTTCACCTTCATTGCAAAATGCCAACGGTAACATATGTTTCTCCTCCTATAAGTTAGCTTTGGCTATCGATAGTTACCTCAAGCTAACCTTACTGACGTATCATACAATTTACTTTGTCATTAGTCAAGTAATTATATGGCTCAATATCATCTTTTTTGATCATTTTTGTTTTGGGAAGAGTTTTGTATTATCATTTATATATAGAATGTCATTATATAGTGAGGTATCATATGAAACGTTTTTGCATATTTGTTTTATCTTTCTTTCTGATCAGCTTGCTTGGAGGATGCATTCCAAAATTCCCTGAGCCACCTGTTCCTCAGAGCAGTGAGCCTCAGAGCAGTTCTACAGAAGGCAGCGCCGGATTGCCGGTCCCTTCTTCCGAACCCGGGACCTCATCGGATGTTCCATCTTCCGAGCCACTGACTCCCGAACCTTCTGCAGTTCCTTCGGAACCATCAACAGAACCGGAACAGCCTGAATATCTTTCAAAGCTTCCCATGAAGCTCGACCTTGCAAAAGAATACAGATTCGATCTTGATATGGATGGTGAAGATGAGCTGATAACCCTGGCTCTGTCTGAATTCCTTGAG
>CACZNR010000201.1 GCA_902782475.1 uncultured Eubacteriales bacterium | reverse complement strand
TACACTTGGGAGCGGGAATCACTTTATCGAAGTGGACAAAGGAGAAGATGGTTCCTTATATCTTGTGGTACATTCAGGCGGCAGACACCTTGGAAAACAGGTGGCTGAGTATTATCAGGAAGCAGGCTTTGACAGGCTCTGCGGTACATCAAGAAAGCAGATCGTGGACATGATCAGGGCTTTCAAAGAGATGGACAGGACAAAGGATATAGAAAAGCACATCAAGCAGCTTAAGAAGAAAAAAGCTCAGATGACTCCGGTGGCAAAGGATCTTGCCTATGTGGAAGATGATCTGTTTGATGACTATATACACGACATGAAGATCGTACAGAAGTTTGCTGTTTTTAACAGGAAGGCTATGGTGGATGTCATACTGAGTGATCTTGGGATCGAGCCTGAAGAGATATTCACTACCATACACAACTATATCGACATGGACAGCATGATCCTCAGAAAAGGAGCTGTTTCAGCTAAAAAAGGTGAGAAGCTCCTCATACCTATCAACATGAGAGACGGGAGCCTCATATGTATTGGAAAGGGTAATGAAGACTGGAACTATTCTGCTCCACATGGTGCCGGAAGGATAATGAGCAGAAAGGCAGCAACAGAAAACCTTTCTATGGAAGAATACAGGGAGCAGATGAAGGATATATATTCTACATCGGTTTCAAAGGCAACCCTGGATGAAGCACCGATGGCATATAAGGACATGAAAGACATAGTTGATAACATAGGTCCTACATGCGATATAGTTGAAAATATAAAGCCTGTGTATAACTTCAAGGCACCATGATCCTGATTACAAATATAAAAGATCAATCGTCCTTTGAATGAACCAGAGGACAGACATATATCTGTTTAAAGAGCACGATCTCGGGTTACGGCTTGGACGTACGACTGAGGGAATGGACCTACGTGGCTCCGGACATTCGGTAAACCGATAAATGCTCTTTTTGTAATTCAAGCAAGCTAAAAATATACATTTACAGAGGGAAAAAAATGATGGAATTAAATGAAAATGGACAGAAGATGCTTAAGCTTTTGAGCAATATTCCTCCTGATCTCACAGGAGCAGAAGAGATCCTGGTAAAGGAAGAGCTTTCCAGGGAAGAGGTCAGCTATATCGGGTACAGATATACATCTGATTGTTACGAGGAACTGTTATATAACACTGATGAGATCTATGATACTGTAGGTGCAGAAAACATATTTGGGTTTTATTTCTATGAACCTCCTGTACTGAAGGAAGGCCTTCATAGTACATACCTTCTGGATGTCATGAAGCTGTTATACAGATACGGAATGGACCCCTGTATGGAATTTAAGGGAAGTAATGTTCTGGGATATCTGCCTCACATACCTAATGAGTATGTTGGGGCGGACACACTTGCTTATCTCTTTGAGAACGGAGTGGATCCAAAATATATAACAAAAGAGGAAGGCTCACTATTTGATCTGATCGATTTTGATGTTGTGTACGACATGTATGAACAGTAGTCCAGGAGAAGATACGATCATCTTGTACACAGCTGGCTTGTTTTCATAGGGTACGGTGCACTTGATGGAAATAAAAAGGATATTGTCACTTTTTTCTATAGTGGAGATTATGATGAATATATCAAACTCTTCAGAAAACACAGGAATTTCACTTTTGGAATTACAAAAATACCTTCCAGAGGAGACAGGCATTCCATCAGCATCTTTGACAGGAGCTATTTTGAAGTTGGAAGGGTATAGAGGAGGGCACATGATACTTACAGGAGGAAACGATCTGTTTTATGACAACAGCTATTCGTACTGGAATTGGTCTGCAGCGATATATCAGGATCCTGAGGAACTGGAAGAAAAGATTAAAAGCCTCGATATCATTGGGAGAAGCATAAGTGATATCGTATCTGTTGGGTTCTGCTATAACTATTCTGAGGATTCAATAAGTGACTATTTTAATAACAAAAGTGAATTAAAAGATGATGAGCTCATAAGAAATACTGCATGTCCACGTATGGCACTTATCGGAGATCCTGTAATTTTATTCCTTGATGATGGGAGAACTCTTGATATTGACTATACAATAGAAAGTTCAGTACGTGCAGAATTGGATAGCCTGCCAGTTGATATAAAACCATCCTGCAACAGCAAGAATCTTGATATCTGCTGCCTTTTTGAACCGATAATCGGAAAGAAGATCAGCAGTATTGAGGTAAAAAGTTCAATGAAGGTCAGTGATATCGACCTGCTGTTTGCACCGGAACTTAAAAGACAAAAAGAATACATAAAAGCGATAAAGATATATTTTGAAGAAACTGATAATAAGCTTGAGTTCGGTGCATTCCTTGATTATGGTACTGTCTCACTGACAGACAGAAAAGGCAATGTCATGATGATCTCATTGGAAGAGATCCTTGAAAAGAACTCTGGTTATATTAGCAAGGAAGGCATTTCGGATTATCTGCTGGGCTGATACTTTTATGTTCCAAAACATTGCCTTTTATGTATATGGACTTTGTTTTTTCCTGGTAATATACTTAAAAAAATGAGATTTGAAATTTTATCAGAAGGAGTATTGCCATGGATATTAGGGACATAAAGATAGACAGATATATGCTTTTTGATGAGCTTAAGGAAGCCCTTGAAGCTGTAAGGGACTATGCACCTGAGATAGTTGAGCTCAAAGAGATCGGAAGGACATTTCAGGAAAGAGAAGTATTCCTTCTGGAGATAACAGACAGAACATATATGGCTCCTGACAAGAAACCAGGTTTTTACGCTGATGCATGTACGCATGCGGAAGAGTTCTCCGGATGCAATGCTTTGCTGAAGCTGGTACTCGATCTTGTGAACGGATACAAGGATGGTGATCCTGATATCCTTGATTCTCTTAAATACAATACATATTACATAGTACCGAGGTTGAATCCTGATGGCATCGAAGCTGCAATGATGGGTAATCCATGGTGTGGCAACGGCAGGTTCGCCCCAGGTCAGACACAGCTTAAGGATGGCTTCTACTGGGAGGACATCGACAGTAATGGTGTCATCTGCAACATGAGAAAAGAAGACCCGGACGGCGAGTGGAAGATATCCGAGAAGGATCCGAGACTCATGACGCTTCGCAAGCCCGGAGAAAAGGGAGGTACATACTATCGCCTCTATCCTGAAGGAAGGATAAGAGGAGATGTTAAAAATGCTGGTTTCCAGAAGCCGACAGATGGCAATATAAACAGGAACTATCCGGGACTCTGGACACCGGATGCCATGCAGTACGGAGCAGGAGAGCTGCCGATGTCAGAGCCTGAGACAAAGGCTGTAATGGACTTTTTCGTTTCACACAGGAATATCGCCATGGTATTCTCACTTCATACGAATGCCGGAGTAGTGCTCCGCCCGTTTACAAATCAGAGTGACAAGTATTTCAAGGGCCGTGACAAGGAGCTTTTCATGAACATAGGTGCCATAGGTACCGAGGAGCTTGGGTATCCTGTAGTTTCAGTATTTGAGGAATTCACTCCTGAAGCAGAGGGAGTAAGAGGCGGGACCCTTAATGACTATACTTATCTTATGAAGGGAATCCCTACTATAGTCATAGAACAGTGGAACGTAGGCAAGGAATCCGAATGCGGCATAGACGATCCGTATCCACCGGATTATCTCGGGGAGGATGCTGAGATAAAGGTCCTTAAGTGGGCAGAGGAGCATCTTGGGGAAAGGGCATATGTCGACTATATGGAATATGACCATCCTGAGCTTGGAAAGGTAGAGATAGGCGGGTTCAACAGGATAAGAGTGTTCAGAAATCCTCCTGAAGATTATCTGTATGATCTTTCAGCAAGAACAGCCCGAGTTGCAATGAGGCTTGCCGAGTGCATGCCAAGGATGGATATAAAGGATATCTGTCAGGAACATTTAAGCGGAGATTATTACAAGATAACCGCGACCGTAAGGAACAGTGGGTATCTTCCTACATATCTTACGGCTCAGGCAAGGGAAGTACATGATGCAGAGAAGGTATTCCTGAAGCTCGAAGGTAATGCTGAGATAGTCTGTGAATCAGACAGGGACGGCATAGAAGGTCTTGAAGGAAGGTTTGGAAGGAACAGCGAGTGGTCACAGTGGATATATCCCTGGGAAGCTGTTGAGAAGACTGTATCCTTCGTTGTAAAGGCTGACATGGGAACGAAGCTCACGCTCATTGCAGGAAACAGCAGGAGCGGTATTGTACAAAAGGAACTGATCATAAAGAATGAATAAAAGGTCACTTATATATGTGAATACAGCTGTTCTTCTCTTTGGACTGGCCGGGCTCTTCGCAAAATGGATAGAGCTTCCTTCCATCTGGATATCAGCAGGAAGGGTATGCTTCTCGTCCATTGCACTGGCAGTATTCATGCTCATAAGAAAGGAAAGCTTCCGTGTTTCAAAAAGAGATCTGATACTTCTTCTGACAGCAGGAGCAGTATTGGCTTTTCACTGGTGGAGCTTTCTTGAATCCATAAAGAGATCGACTGTAGCCATAGGCACAATCACATTTGCAGCCTTTCCGCTCTTTGTGACCATACTAGAGCCGCTGGTACTGAAGGTCAGGCTTACCCTTATGAACATACTCACTGCAATTATGATACTCATTGGCGTATTCATAACGGTGCCGTTCTCATCAGTTGAGGGAAACATCATGGCTGGGGCCCTCATAGGACTTTGCTCGTCAGCTGCATATGCTGTACTTACCCTTATTAACAAAGGACTTTCTGCACAGAACAGTGCAACGAAGGTATCATTCTATGAGCAGGCGACCGCTGCAGTCATACTTCTTCCAATAGCTCTCATGCAGAAGACTGTGATAAGACCTATGGACATGGGGCTTCTGGTGGTATTCGGCATACTAACCACCGCACTTGCACATACTCTTTTTGTGTCAGGACTGAAGGACATACCGGCTCATCTTGCTGGAGTATTCTCCTCGCTTGAGACAGTCTACAGCATAATATTTGCCTTCCTTATACTTGGCGAAGTTCCTTCATTAAGGGAAGTGATCGGAGCTTTCATAATAATAGCTGCCACCATGATCGCATCATATGCTGAAAGCAGGAAAAGGACAGTTTAATAGATATCTGAATAAAGAAAAGCAACCGCCTTTTCATGGGATAAATTATCATTTTGAGACAGCTCCCATGGGTAGTCTTTTACATAGCAATATAAGTATTCCTTTCTGAAAAAATCATATCTCTGCTTCAATTTAAAGGCAATTTGCATTCTTTAGTATCTAAAGTGATGGACACTCGATCCATATGGAAGTTATCGGTGAACAGCCATGATATAGAGGACAAAATACTGGCAGGAGGAATAGAGTAATGAAAAGACCGGAGATGTATGAATATCTCCGGCCCCGCCAGTATGGAACTGAAAGTTATCAGTTAAGCGAAGAAAGTAACTCTCATACAT
>CACZNR010000200.1 GCA_902782475.1 uncultured Eubacteriales bacterium | reverse complement strand
GCGCTTATCTTAAGGAAAAGATCAAAAAGCACAGTGCCCTGTATAACGTAAAGGATGTCACGTCTTTTAATTTCGGTGACGGAAAGATAACTCTATATCATACAGAAGATACGTTAAAAAGCATCTATGAAGATGCAGAAAATCCGGACACATATCACAGGATCATATTCAACGAGAATGAGAACTGCTGTGCGGCTCTTTTGAATTTTTACGGAAAAAACATCTATTTTGGTGGTGACATATCTGACAGGCCTGCTCCTCATCCCCTTGCTGATCATGTTAATCTAAAGATTGCAAAGGCCATTAACGAAAAGATCGATATCTACAAAGTGCCTCACCATGGTACCAACGGATCAAACAGTGCAGAAACTCTGTCTATCTTCAAGCCGGATACCGCAATAATAACAAACGGTGACCGATATCTCAGGAACAGCAGCACCATATACGATGATCTCAGAAGAGCAAATCCTGATGTCTCCATACTAAATACAGGGAACAGTACTGTAGTCGTGGAAATAGACAGTAACGGACGGATAAAAACAGAGCTGAAGTGATATCTTCAGCCCTTTATATCTTTTCCGTTCATTATTACATGAAGCAGCTCATCGCCATCGTAGACCAGCTTCATGCTTATATCGCCCTGTTCCCTGAACATCCTTTCAAGAAACCATCTGTCACCTTCCCAAAGGTTAAGGTCCATGACCCTGTCCTCCGGTATCCATTCAAGAAAGCCCTCATCACAGTCCTTAAGGACACCATGGAAAGCATCCGCTTCATAAAGGCACATCTGTTCAGTCTCATACTTTGTATTAACAAATGTAATGATGCCTCTGGACTTCCAAGAATCTAGGATAAGCCCGGTCTCTTCCCTGACTTCCCTTAGAAGGCAGTCTTCAGGGCTCTCGTTCTCTTCAAGGTGCCCGCCAACGCCTATCCATTTGCCTTCATTCAGATCATGGTCTTTCTTTGTCCGGAGCATCATGAGGACTTTGCCTTCATGACGTATATAGCAGAGCGTAGTTATCGTCATATCATTCCTCTACTGTTATCTGACAGACCTTCATTGCCTCAAGAGCATTCCTGTGTGATACAGGTGTTACACCTGCACAGCAGTTCTCAACGACTTTTACAGGTACCTCAGGCATTGCTGCCTTTATTATCATAGCATTTGATATTACACAGATATCCGTACACAGTCCTATGAGAGTTATCTCTTCGGGATCATCCTTTTTGATAAGCTCAGCAAGTTCAAGGGAGCCGAAAGCAGGCTTATCCACTATTGTGCATCCTTCTGTATCAAGACCGTCCCTTATCTGCCAGCCCTGTGAACCTTCGATGCAGTGCATCACAGGAAGATTCCTTCCCTCCTGGGTCTCCATGTAATCAGGCTGGTGGGTATCCCTGGTGAAATAGATCTTATATCCCTCTTCCCTGCACTGCCTGATCTTTCTGGCTACATTGTCTACTATACCAACAGCCTCCTCTGTACCAAGGCTACCATCTATGAAATCATTCTGCATGTCTATCACTGCCAGTATCTTCATCTGCCAACTCCTCCTTTTTATTGCCGTAGATGATGTGGTCCCTGTTCTTGTGTATCACCACTATGTCTATTATAACCATTCCTATGAGCATTGATAAGGGAAGCCCAAGGAAGAGCTCATAAACAAGAGTAAAAAACAGAAGGGATGCAAAAGTAAGCACAGTTTTCTTCTCGTTCGGCTGTATCCTGTGATCAAGGGCTGTAAGTATATAAACTGAACACAGTATGAGTATGAGCTTGTATTTCGGATATAAGGCGATGAGCACACCGAACGTAGTTGCAATGGCCTTTCCTCCTTTAAATCCGTTGAAGCACGAATACGCATGGCCGACTACAGGTGCGGCCATTATGAATGCAAAAAGATTGTTCCATTCATCAACGGCCTTAAGGGCAAAAAATACAGGAACAAAGCCCTTTGCCAGATCCAGCACAAGGCAGATCATGCCAAGAAACACTCCGCAGTGCTTCATCACATTTGATGTGCCGGGATTATGATCCCTGCTTATCTTTACTATGTCTGTCCCTGCAAACAATAAAGGTATGTACCTGCTCCAGAGGATGGAACCCGATACATACCCTATGGCCGTAAACAGCAAAAAATCAAGTATTGTCATCTATTATGTACTTTGCAATCTGCATGGCTGCATCAGCATTTATCTGAGTGTCCTGAGCCATGACCATCTTTCTTATGAGTTCAGGATCATTCAGAAGCGCCACTGCCTCTCTGGCAGATCTTTCGATATCCTCATTGTATATGGAAAGACCATGGTCCCTGAAGAACTCAGCGTTCTCGATCTCGTTTCCGGGTATAGGAGCCGTATGTACAAGAGGAATGTTCTTTACGCATGCTTCAGTGGATGTGAGTCCGCCCGGCTTTGTAAACAGTATGTCACATGCATCCATGTATACAGGGACTTCCTTTGTGAAGTCAAGTATGCGGATGTTCTCCTTATCGAGATATTCCTTCCTTAATGTCGCCTTCAGGTCTTCGTTGTTCCCTCCAAGTATTATCTGAAGCATGTCGGGAGCATCGCGAAGGAGCTTGTCAGAAATGGTCTTTGTATTTCCGAATCCCATGCTGCCGGTCATTATGAGGGCGATCTTCTTCCCTTCCGGAAGACCTACCTTTTTCCTTGCCTCATCCTTGTTGAGCCTGTTGTTGAATCTCCTTGAAACAGGTATGCCTGAAACGATAAGCTGATCTCTTTCAATGCCTCTTTGAACATAGTCATCAACAAGATCTGCATGAGGTATGAAGTATCTGTCCACTTCAACTTCCTCAAAGAAAGGACATGGGGCATAGTCGGTAGCGACCATATAGAGCCTTGCCTTTATCTTTCCTCTTTTTCTCAGATATGTTGCAGCTTCACCGGGGTAAAGATGCGGCATGACAAGGACATCGAAGCCATTCTTGTTTATATACTTTGCCATCCTCTCGGAATAGAGGCTGTTGGCATAATAAACAGGTGATTTTGCTCTTGTCCTTGGAAAGTTTTTCCCCGCATTGTAGATCTTCCCCCACATGTTAGGGGCTTTGAGTGCCATCTGTATGTAAATATTAGAAATGTAATCTGAGATCTTCTTTGAAGCAAAGGAAAGTGTATCCTTTATCTCACATTCTATGCCAAAAGAATCAAATTCTTCTTTCAATGCCCTGGAAGCTGAATTGTGCCCTTCTCCCGTATTGCATGAAAGTATAAGTATCTTCATCTCATATCTCCAAATTAAAGATTATTATTGTCTTAATGCAACTACAAGTTTAACACATATGGATATCATTTCCAATCCATTAATTCCCATTCTGTTCATTAACTTTGCCTGACATAGGTGCCTTAAAATTGAATAACTCCTTTCATAGTGCTATACTGAAAAAAACGGAAGAAAGGAATTTTTAAGTATGAAGAATCTTTTAAAAAGGACTACTAGAAGTATAACTGTATGGGCTGTATGTACTATCCTTCTTGGTCTCATAATGGCTTTCTGGCCTGAATCATCCACCAGGATAATATGCATAGTACTTGGCTGGGCAATGTTGCTCGGAGGTATCGCATGGACCTTTTATCATTTTTCTTCTGCTAATTCCACAAATTCAGGCTTTATACTTGGTGTGGTAGCTATAGCACTTGGTTTCTGGATAGTCGTCCATCCTACAGTGGTCGTTCAGTTCATAGCTGTGATATTCGGGATCATCCTTCTTGTCAACGGATTCGTGCTCCTTCAGGATTCACTGGAGCTCAAACAGGGCAATTTTGCACCGTGGCTGTTGTTCCTGATACTGGGACTTGTATGTTCCGTACTTGGCATATTCGTTATCTGGTCGCCTATAGTATCCTCCAAGGTCATGACCATAATCTCAGGCATCTCACTTGTGATCGACGGAGTCTCAAACATACTGTTCGTGCTGAGAGCCGCTCACCTCATAAGAGACCTTTCAGTAGATCAGTGATTACAGAATGAAGTTTAAAGGGATCTCCGAAATGGAGATCCTTTTCATATACCTGCGATATGCTTTATGACTTCACCTGCAAGTATCATTCCGGCTACGGGAGGCACGAAGGACACGCTTCCCGGAGCAGTTTTCCTTTCATTCACCATTATTTTATCTAGAGGACTTCTGGGCTCCTCTCTTGAATACACAACTTTCAGTTTCGGTATGCCTCTTTTTTTGAGTTCCCTTCTCATCACCTTTGCCAGAGGACATACGGAAGTATTGTAAATGTCATCGACCTCAAACCTTGTTGGGTCTAATTTGTTACCCGTTCCCATGGAGCTTATGAGGAATATCCCCTTCCTGGTGCATATCTCCGCAAGGAGTATCTTTGCACTTACCGTATCGATGGCATCTATCACAGCATCCACGCCTTCAAGATCTATCTCATCCTCAGTCTCAGGAAGGAAGAACATGGGATACTTGTGTATCACTGCACTGCTGTTTATGTCTGCGATCCTTTCAGCCATGAGATCGGTCTTCAGCTTTCCCACGGTGCTGTCAAGAGCCAGGAGCTGCCTGTTGATATTGGTGGGATCTATGGTGTCCTTGTCCACAAGTGTGATCTCACCTACGCCGCTCCTTGCTATGGCTTCCGCCGCAAAGGAACCGACACCTCCAAGTCCGAATATGGCAACATGTGAGTTTTTGAGTTTCTCTATCGCTTCCCTTCCGAAAACAAGCTCACTTCTCTGAAGATCTATCATAATGAAAATGCCTCCTCTGCATTCCTGTCAGTAATATATTCGACCTCTTCCTGATCCTTTCCAACTATGTCTGCAAGATCTTTGAGGACCTTGCGAAGATCGTTTTCCATATCTTCCCTGTCCATGTAGGGGTCGTCTGTCTCGATCAAAAGCCTGTCCTGCGGGATCACCGAAAGAGCGGACCTGAGTCTTCTTGCATCACCGTATGTGACTGTCCTTCCGATGCCAAAATATGTATCGAAGAGAAGGAGCCTCTTCGCAGTCTCCACTGATCCCGAAAAACCATGGATGATATACCTTGGCGAAGGATGTCTTTCTATGAGCGTTATGAGCCTGTCCGTAGTCCTTACATTATGGACTATTATGGGAAGGCCGGTCTCCTCTGCCAGGATGATCTGCTGTTCAAAGATATGTATCTGCCTATCCATGTCAGCATATCTTGCATCCAGCCCTGCCTCTCCTATGGCTATAAGCTTACTATTGTTCCTTATAAGTTCCTTTATGGAGTCCAGTGCCTCAGCATCATCTGCATATGAAGGATGTATCCCCAAAGCCCCGTAGACGTGTTCATATTTGGCTGTGAGCTCATTTATGGCCATGATAGACTTTTTATCCGTACCACAGGAAATATATCTGAAATCAGGCCTTAAAAGCAGTTTCAGAAGTTTCTCATGCTCAATTTCTGTCAGATGGATATGAGTATCGAACATTGTACACCCTCCCTACAGGATATTCTAACATAAAAAGATCCACCACATATCTGTGATGGATCCGATGGAGCGGAAGACGAGATTCGAACTCGCGACATTCGCCTTGGCAAGGCGACGCTCTACCACTGAGCCACTCCCGCAAAAAAAGTTCAAAAAAAAAGAAAATGGCGACCTGGATGGGGCTCGAACCCACGACCTCTAGCGTGACAGGCTAGCGTTCTAACCAACTGAACTACCAGGCCACTATTAACTTTTAATGGAGGCGCCACCCAGATTTGAACTGGGGGTGAAGGCTTTGCAGGCCTCTGCCTTACCACTTGGCTATAGCGCCGAAAATGGAGCGGAAGACGAGATT
>CACZNR010000199.1 GCA_902782475.1 uncultured Eubacteriales bacterium | reverse complement strand
TCCCTTAAGCTTCTCATGGGCTATCACGCCTGTTATGACATAATAACCGAACCATATGTGAAAGAGTATATCTATGACATCTGTGATCATAAATCCAAGATATATGTAATAGCCAAGGGCTAAACATTCAAATATGAATATACCTAGTCCCACATATATGAATGATCTGTGAGTCCTGGTGGTGAAATATACCATCAGAAGAAGCACCAGGAACAGTACGGCTATGGCATAGCCAAGTATCTGATAGGTGGTGTTTCCTGACATCTGTCCGAATTCACGTCCATAGACTATGGACAGAACAGGGAATATCCCTGCAAAAGAAAAGGAAAAGTCCAGTTTGAACAATATCATTATGCAGTTTGCTGCAGTAAGTATAGTAAACAAAAGTATATTCGTTCTGGAATTCTGAAACATGGTTTCATATTTCTGTCTATTTTCCATCATTTCACCTCTGAAAAAATACTATGACTACTATACCACATTTTCCCGTCATCTTCCTTTGTGATATGGTAATATTGTTTTAACAAATCGGAAAGGAAACACTGCATATGGAAAAGATAAAGATAGAGGATATCTGTACCTACAGATTCCCGTCAAAACTCAATTACAGTCCTGACGGAAGCAAGGCCGTCATGGTCATAGCACAGGCAAGCGAGGATAAGAAAAGTTATGACAGGGACCTGTATCTTCTTGAAGGCGATGCTCTCAAACGCCTCACTTATTCAAAAGATACAGGCAATTACACCTTCGAGACCAATGATTCCCTTCTCTTTGTCGGTGCAAGGACTGACAAGGAAAAGGAAAGATCAAAAAAGGAAGGTGTCTCCTTCATATACAGACTCCCTCTCAACGGAGGTGAAGCATATCCCGTATATGAGATACCTATCCCTGTCCATTCTGTAAAAGTAATGGAGACAGATCCGAAAAAGCTCATACTTGAGGCTTCGATGTATATCGGATGCCCAAAATTTCATACACTTTCAAAGGAAGAAAGGTCTTCATTCATAGAGGCCCTGGACAAAGACAGGGATTACGAGGATATAAGGGAGCTCCGCTGGTGGCTGAACGGTGCGGGTATGCTCAACAGGGAAAGAAATGCCCTCTACATTTACGATGTGGAGACAGGCACAGTCACACCTGTTACAGAAGTGACCCAGGATCTTGGCAGCTATACCGTAAAAGGCAGCAGTATCATATACAGCATCAGTAATATCGATGTTCAGGTGTCAGAGAAGGAAGAGATCTGGTCATATGATGTAAGGACAGGAAACAGGGAGAAGCTTGTTTCTGACAAGTATTCCGTCCACGCTCTTTATGCCGTTGACGATACTCTGTTCTTTGCAGGCTCAGAATGCAGGCGTTATGGTCTCAACGAAAACCCGAAATTCTTCACATACGACCCTTCCCAACATACTGAGAAAGAGATATGTGACCCGGATATCTGCATAGGGACTACCGTCCTTTCAGATACAAAGCTCGGAAGCTATTCCTTCCTTAGGTCCTACGAGGGCTGTCTCTACTTCTCTACCACAGTATGTTACCATGACGAGATAAGGCGCATATCAAGGGACGGAAAAATGGATACCATATACGTTTCTGACGATGCCATCGATGATTTTGACATAAGGAACGGGAAGATCCTCATGATATCAATGAAAGGTCAGAAACTGCAGGAGATATATTCTGTTGAAAACGGAAAAGAGATACAGCTCACACACATGAATGAGAAGGCTCTTGAAGACAGATATGTTGCAAAGCCCGAGCATATAGTCATAGATTCCGAGGGCTATGCCATCGATGGATGGATACTCAAGCCCTATGGGTATGATGAAAAGGGGACCTATCCTGCCATACTCGACATACATGGCGGTCCAAAGTGCGCCTACGGAGAGATCTTCTTCCACGAAATGCAGTTATGGGCAAGTGAAGGATATTTCGTATTCTTTGCAAATCCATACGGCGGTGAAGGAAAAGGCAATGAATTTGCCTTCATGAGAGACAAATATGGTACGATCGATTACAGGAACCTTATGGAATTCACTGACAAGGTCCTTGAACTTTACCCTCAGATAGACAGGAATAGGCTTGGTGTGACCGGTGGAAGCTATGGCGGCTATATGACCAACTGGATCGTTACACAGACTGACAGGTTTGCTGCAGCTGCCACACAGAGAAGCATCTCCAACTGGATAAGCATGTATGGTATCTCAGATATCGGTCCAAGCTTTACAGAAGACCAGAACGGCGGAAGCTTCTTCACACAGGAAGGGCTTGAAAAGATGTGGGAACACAGTCCTCTGAAATATGTGGCTAATGTTACGACTCCCCTTCTTTTCATCCACAGTGACGAAGACTACCGCTGCCCTATAGCAGAAGGTTATCAGTTCTATTCTGCCATCATACGTAATGGCGGTACCGCAAGGATGTTCGTGTTCCATGGAGAGAACCACGAACTTTCAAGAGGAGGAAAACCACTTCACAGGGAAAGACGTCTCAAAGAGATCACGGACTGGATCAACAGATACTGTAAGTGAGAGCTGATCCATAGATCCCTTACTGACAAAGAATGCAAACCGGATCCTTTTTGTTCCTTAACCTGAAGTATTATCCTGATAGTACTCTCATTTATATCTCAAATCTGCTACAATATAGACAGATGAAGATATGTTTTAATTCGTATGATGGAACAGGGAGAGACCAGATCATTGGCGCCGAAGGGGCAAGAGCTCAAACTCTCAGGCAAAAGGACCGGTTCCTGACGAAGCTCTGGAAAGCATGGCACCAACGAGGTAATTCTTTCAGGTAGACGACAGAGGCAAAGAATTTTTTCTTTGCCTTTTTTATATGCATTTTTTGAAAGGAGGAATAATTTATGGAACTTAAAACTCCCCTTTATGAGGAGCATGTTGCACTCAAGGGTACCATCGTACCTTTTGCAGGATATCTGCTGCCTGTTCAGTATCCCACAGGAATAATCAAGGAACATATGGCAGTAAGGGAACATGCAGGACTCTTTGATGTATCACATATGGGTGAGATAACTTTCAGAGGCGAAACTGCCCTCCAGTCTCTCAACCATATCCTTACGAACGATTACACAGATATGAAGATCGGAAAAGTAAGATACGGAGTCATGCTCAATGATAACGGAGGTGTGATCGACGACCTCATCGTCTACAAGTTTGCGGAAGACTACTATTTTGTGGTCGTGAACGCATCCAACAGACACAAGGATTTTGAACACATGAAGAAGAATGTCCTTCCGGGAACAGAGATAACAGATATCTCCGATTCTCTTGCCCAGGTAGCCCTTCAGGGTCCTGCTTCATTTGAGATCATGGAAAGACTTCTTAAAAAGGAAGACATCCCATATAAGTACTACACGGCAAAGGAACATGTATCTATAAACGGCATGGATGCTATCATCTCATTTACCGGATACACTGGCGAGAAGGGATTTGAGATCTATGTAGCTTCCGAGAACGGACCTGCATTGTGGAATCTCCTGCTGGAGACAGGTAAGGATCTTGGCCTGATCCCATGCGGACTTGGAGCAAGAGACACGTTAAGACTTGAAGCAGCAATGCCACTGTACGGACATGAGATGGATGATACCATCTCCCCTCTTGAAACAGGACTGGATTACGGTGTCAGAATGTCAAAAGAGGAATTCATAGGAAGGGATGCCCTCATCAGAAAAGGCGAACCGACCATAGCAAGGGTCGGCCTTGAAATGATAGACAGGGGCATCATGCGTGAACACCAGGATATATACTCCGGTGAAAATATGATAGGTCATACTACGAGCGGTACACACTGTCCTTATCTCAAGAAAGCAGTGGCCATGGCACTTATAGATAAGAAGTATGCAGAGCCGGGAACCGAACTTGTGGTAGACATCAGAGGTAAAAAAGCAAAGGTCAGAGTTGTACCTCTGCCATTCTATAAAAGAAAGTAACAGGGAAATAAGGAGGACACGATAATGTCAAAGGTATTGAAAGAACTTAAGTATCTTGATTCACATGAATGGGTCAGGGATGAAGGAGAAGGCGTATTTACCATAGGGATCTCAGATTTTGCTCAGGAATCCCTGGGGGATATCGTATTCGTAAACCTTCCTGAAGTCGGAGACGAAGTGGAGATAGGCGGATCATTTGCTGATGTAGAAAGCGTTAAGGCAGTTTCGGATGTGTATTCACCAGTGAGTGGCACAGTATGCGCCATCAACGAGGCTCTGCTCGACTCACCTGAACTCATCAACGAGGATGCATATGAAGCCTGGTTCATCAAGGTCGAGAACGGAACTCTTCAGGAAGGCCTAATGGACAGCGAACAGTACGAAGAATATTGTAAAAACGAGGAATGATCATGGGAAGATATGTTGTTTCTACGAAAGATGAACAACAGCAGATGCTGAACGCCATAGGGCTTAACTCTCTTGATGATCTTTATGCTGATGTCCCTGCCGAAGCTCTTGATACTACATTCAACATGCCTGAAGGCATGAGTGAGCTGGAAGTAAAAGAGGCCCTTGAAAGAATGGCAGAAAAAAACAGGAAGTACAGCAGGATCTTCAGGGGAGCAGGTTCCTACAGGCACTATATCCCTGCCATAGTAAAATCTGTAGTCAATAAGGAAGAATTCCTTACCGCCTATACACCATATCAGGCAGAGATATCCCAGGGCATCCTGCAGTCCATCTTTGAATATCAGACACAGATGTGTGAGCTCACAGGTCTCGATGCATCCAATGCTTCTGTATATGACGGTTCGGTTGCCGCAGCAGAAGCCATAATGATGTGTCTGGACAGAAAAAAGGACACTGCTATAGTTTCAAAAGGATTGAATCCTGAAACCATAGAGGTAATAAAGACATACTGCGAAAGCAGGAACGTAAAGGTATTATTCATCGATACCAAAGAAGGAAAGACTGACCTTGATGCTGTAAGAGACAGCATCAATGAACAGACTGCCTGTGTTCTCATCCAGTCCCCTAACTATTTCGGGATCATAGAAGATGTCGAAAAAGGCGTAGAGATCGCACATGATGCAAAGGCAAGATTTATCCTTTCAAGCAATCCTATAGCCATGGGGCTCCTGAAAAACGCCGGTGAGTACGGCTGTGACATATGCGTTGCCGAAGGCCAGCCTCTTGGCATGCCTGTAGCATTCGGTGGCCCATATCTCGGTATAATGACCTGCAGGGAAGACATGATGAGAAAACTTCCGGGCCGTATAGTAGGAGAAACTGTGGATCATGCCGGCAGAAGAGCATATGTACTTACTCTGCAGGCAAGAGAGCAGCATATCAGAAGAGAAAAAGCTTCTTCAAATATCTGCTCCAACGAAGCTCTCTGTGCCATGACGGCTTCAGTATATCTTGCATCTGTCGGACATAGAGGTTTAAGACAGGTAGCCATGAATTCCGCTTCACATGCTCATTACATGAAGGACAAGCTCTGCGAGATACCGGGATTCAGGCTCAGATATGATCAGGAGTTCTTCCATGAATTCCTGGTCGATACACCAGTTGACCCAAAGATCATTGAGAAGCATCTTGCAGAAAACGGCATCCTTTCAGGACTTGAAGTTGATGGCGGAATACTGTTCTGCACTACTGAACTCAATTCAAAAAAAGACATCGACGAAGTTATCGAACTCATCAGGGAGGTGATCTGATCATGAAACTGTTATTCGAAAGAAGTAAAAAGGACAGAGGTCTTTCACTGATACCTCCATGTGACGTAGAGGAATATAGTTTCAGTAACGAACTGTTAAGACAGGAAGCACCAAAGCTGCCTGAGATGGCAGAAGTCGATCTTGGAAGGCACTATACTGAACTTATGAAACAGGTACATGGTGTAAACGATGGTTTCTATCCTCTTGGCTCATGTACCATGAAGTACAATCCAAGGATAAACGAAGAAACAGCATCTCTTCCTGGATTTACAGATATACATCCTTTACAGAACAGCGATGATGTTCAGGGCTGCCTTGAAGTGATGTACAGGACAAAACAGCTCCTTTGCGAGCTCACAGGCATGAACGATATGACTTTCCAGCCTGCTGCAGGAGCTCACGGAGAATATACAGGATTGCTGCTCATAAGGAAATATCACCAGAAGAACGGAGATCTTAAGAGAACGAACATCATTGTTCCAGACTCTGCACATGGTACAAATCCTGCCAGTGCCAGCATGGCAGGTTTCAAGGTCATTAATGTCAGATCAAATGACGAAGGTGGCATCGATCTTGAAGAACTGAAAAAGGTCGTCAACGATGAAACTGCAGGCCTTATGCTTACAAACCCAAATACCTTGGGTATCTTTGACAGGAACATCCTG
>CACZNR010000198.1 GCA_902782475.1 uncultured Eubacteriales bacterium | reverse complement strand
GCGTTACCCTCTTTCAAGGATAAAGAGGATACTATTATCATTCCTTATCGGCATAAAAAGGAACGATATATCTGACATCCTTCTTGCAAAGCCTGTCGTAAGGATACTTGGCATAAGAAAAGACAGCACAGACCTTCTGTCCATGCTGTCATCAGATCCTTCTGTAAAACTGGTGACAAATCTTTCCGGTACCGATATCCCTCGCGACACAGAACTGTCCATTCAGGCTTCAAACATCAGAGGCCTTCTGTGTAATCCGCCCAAAAGGCATAACTCGGATTTCTATCAGAGATTCATCACCATCTGATCAGAGCAGCTTTTTTATATCATCTATCATGGCCCTTGTGGCCTTTTCCCCTTCTTCTATGCAGAATCCGCATTCCTTGGCATTGAAGGGGTTTGCCTTTAATACATCCGGTGTGATGAGGATGTCAGCTTCCTTTTCCTGCTCCCTGGATATGGCCCATGTTGCAAAGCTGAGTGCATGCCTGAGGACTCCGATGGCATTTCCCGGGATCTCCATGTCCTGTCCTCTCCAGGAGACATCCACTGCGATGGTTATCTCTGCCCCAAGCTCCTTTGCCTTTCTTATGGGCATGCGTGAGAGCGGACCTCCGTCGATGTACGTTTCTCCCTCTATCATATAGGGAGCAAAGACTCCGGGCATGGATATGCTGGCCCTTATGGCTTCATAAAGACCACCCTGGTCAAAATCCTTGACCTGACCGGTGCGCAGGTTGATAGCTGCACAGGAAAACGGCATGTCCAGCTGTTCTATGCTCTTGTTTCCCGTTACTATGCGAAGCAGGTCCTCGACTTTCTTTCCTCTCAGGAATCCTCCGTCCTTTATGGAAAAATCCAGTATCTTGGACATGGAGACATTCCTCGCATACTGCTCTATGTAGTCTATATCTGTTCCTGTGGCATATATCCCGCCGATGAGGGCTCCCATGCTGGTTCCTGTAATGATATCTATGGGGATGTCATTCTCCTTAAGTGCCTTTATAACTCCTATATGGGCAAATCCTCTTGCTGCGCCGGCACTTAGTACCAGTCCTACCTTTTTTCTCTTTTCCATAAGCCTCAAAAAAAGGGACACTTAACCTAGATTAAATGTCCGCTTCCATAATCTTTATAAAATCTATATGTGTCAATCAACTATTTCTTCAGGTTCTTTTTCGTCTGTTGTTATAGTCGGCTCAGCCTTCTGATAAAGTCTTGTCTTGTTTACCTGGATAAGCTCAAGGCTCTCCCTATAATACTTTTCGAGATCTTCGAATACTTCCTCAGCATACTGATCTGCACGTCTTCTGATGGTCTGTGCATTGTCTCTGCTCTGGTCTGTGACCTTCTGAGCCTTTTCAATAGCATCCTTGTAGACCTGTTCCTGCTTGATCATTGTATCAGCATCTCTTCTTGCCTTCTTGATGATCTCCTGTGCCTGAGCTTCTGCAGCAGAGATTATCTGATCCCTTTCAGCCATGATCTTGATGGAAGCATCGAGTTCGTCATGCAGAGAATTCTTTATATCCTCTATGATCTCCATAACGATCTTCTCATCGATCACTTTATTGGTCTTGGAAAGCCTAGCATATCTGCTGGCCTGGATCTCTTCTTCCAGTTCATTTACATAACCAAAAATATCAGACTTAGCCATTTCTTTACTACCCCTAAGATTTAATTGTAATTTTTTATATATTGAGAGACTATCTCAGGAACATAGTCCGTGATGTCTCTTCCATACCTGATAAGTTCCCTGACTCCGGAAGAGCTGTAATGCTCAAGCATCGGGTCTGTCAGCAGGAATATGGTCTCGATCCCGGAAAGGTCATTGTTGTATGCTGCAATGGTCTTTTCGTATTCAAGATCTGCTGCATTGCGTACACCTCTCACTATGGCATCGATGCCATACTCTTTGCAGAAGTCGACAGTCATCCCTTTAAAGGACTTCACTATCACCTTGCTGTTGTTTTCAAAGTACTTCTTTACGATCTGAAACCTGTCCTCAGTTCCGAACATGTATTTCTTGTTTATGTTATCCTCGACTACCACATACAGTTCATCGCAGAGAGCTGCAGCCCTTCCGATGATATCTATATGTCCGTATGTCAGAGGATCAAAGCTTCCCGGAAATGCCAGTTTCATCATCTTTCACCATAAAGATATGTTATATATATCTTTCCGTATCTTTTTTCCTTTATCACCGGCCACCTGTCTTCCAGCTTAAGTGTGCCGTCGTGTTCAACTACGATCTTTCCGTCCGGTTCTATGATACCGTTCTCATATATGGCCGTCAGACAGTCGTCGTAGTATCCGCTTTTATATGGTGGATCAAGGAATATGTATCCGAAACTATCCTTCATTCCCCTGATCACAGTCATGTAATCAGCCTGTATGACCTTTGCCCTGTCAGTAAATCCTGTACTTTCAAGATTCTTCCTGATGACGCCCACTACATTACGGTCATTGTCAACGAATACAGCTGAAGCTGCACCGCGCGAAAGTGCTTCAATGCCCATGGCACCTGAGCCTGCAAACAGGTCAAGTACCTTCGAATCAGGTATCTCAAACTGCAATGAGCCAAAGACCGCTTCCCTTACTTTTTCAGTTGTTGGTCTCGTTATTTCTCTGCCTTCAAGGGTCAGAATCCTCTTCCCCCGGGCTGTTCCGGCCACTATCCTCAATTCTACTTTTACCTTTCTATTGTATTAGATTCTATAATTGTTGTAAAGAAAAATTGTGCTTTTTTCAGTAAAAACGGCATCCAATACCACATCATATTGATTGTTAGGTACCTCATCTGTTTTCTGCCAGCTTCCGAATGCTCCCGCCTTGAATATGCTCCTGTTGCGCAAAAATCTGTCATAATAGGCTTTACCATGCCCGAGCCTTCTGAAGTGTTCATCGTATGCAAGTCCCGGGACCACGGCGATATCCAGCTCTCCGCTGTATATGATCTTTTCAGCAGGTTCGCTGATGCCGTAGGAGTTTACTTCAAGATCCATTCCCTTCCTGTAGCAGACCGCATGCATATCCTCTCCGTCTATATATGGGACATATACATGTTTTCCTGCATCCAGTAGCGCATCCACCAGCCTGTCCGTCCTTATCTCATATCCAAATGACAGATAGCAGAATATCCTGTCCATGCCCTTGGATGTTATGAGTGAAAGGATGTTTTCACACACAGTCTCTGAAGCATAAATGATGGTCCTCTCATCTATGCTCCTGCAGATCCCTGTATACTTTTCCCTGAGTTTTTTCTTATCATTTTTTATCGACATATACTCTCGGTACTCTCTTTGATAAGCTGGTCAGTATCTCGTAGGATATTGTCCCTGCGGCCTGTGCAAGGCTTTCGGCATTGAACCTGTCACCGATCAGTACGACCTCATCGCCGACCCTGACACTATCCTCACCTTCCTTTATGAGGAACATGGTCTGATCCATGCATATGTTGCCTACATTCTGTATGGCAATGCCATGAACTTCCGCCATGGCCTTTCCTGACATGGACCTGTGATATCCGTCTGCATATCCTATCGGAACAGTAAGTATGGTCTCTCTTTCCATGGCCTCATGGTGCCTTCCATAGCTTACAGTCTCTCCCTTTTCTATTACCTTCTTGTTGGTAACATAGCTCTTGAGCTTAAGGGCCGGCTTAAGATCCAGTCCCTTTATGTCAACTTCACCGGAAGGAGCGTATCCGTACATGGATATGCCCATCCTGCACATGTCAAAGTGTGCTCCTATGACCTCTATGGTGGCTGCAGAATTTGATGCATGGACTATAGGATCGAACCCATTTTTCTTTATCACATCCACAGCATGCCTGAAGCCTTCCAGCTGAAATACCGTAAAGCTCTTGTCTCCTTCATCCGCCGTTGCAAAATGAGTGAAGACTCCCTCCATATCCATGCCATTCTCCTTCATGAAGTCCAGGATCCTAAGCAGGTCTTCATCCCCCTTTATGCCTATACGGTTCATGCCTGTATCTATGGCAAGATGTATCCTGGCCTTAAGACCAAGGTCAGAACATATCTCATGTATCTTTGTCATCTGCTCCATTGTGTATGCAGTGACAGATATCCCGTTACTAATGAGCTCTTCCAGGTACTGCTCTTCAGGATACGAAAGTATCAGTATCCCGGCATCAGGAAGCTCGCTTCTTAAGTCAAGTGCCTCACCTGCAGTTGCTACTGCAAACCATCTTACATTTTCTTCATAGGCAGCAAGGGCCACCTGTTTCATTCCGTGACCGTATCCGTCAGCCTTGACCACGGCCATGACTTCTGTGCGTGCGCACTCCTTAAGCAGTCTTATATTGTGTTTTATGGCTCCAAGGTCTATCTCTGCATAAGTCTGTCTGATCATGATGCTTACCTTCCTTCGATCTCACCCACAAGTGTAGTCTTTTTAGCTTCTGCGATCCTTACAGGTATTATCTGTCCCACAAGAGAGATGTCTCCCCTGAGGTTGACCATCTTTCCACCGTCTGTCTTTCCTGCAATGAATCCTTCATCCCTGCTGCTCTTTCCTTCCACAAGGACCCTGTCAGACCTGCCTACATCCTTCAGATTGCTCTCATAGGTTATACGGTTCTGAAGGGCAACTATCTTCATGATCCTTTTCTGTTTGATCTCCTCCGGGATCTGATCAGGCATCTCTGCTGCAGGTGTGCCCTTTCTCGGAGAGTACACGAATGTGAATGCAGAATCGTATCTTACCTCTTCCATAAGGGATACGGTCTCCTCAAATTCATCATCAGTCTCTCCCGGGAAACCTATCATTATGTCTGAAGAGAGCACCACATCCGGAATGATGCTCCTTAATGTCTTTATGAGTGAGAGGTAATCCTCTCTTGTATATCTTCTGTTCATGGCCTTAAGCACCCTGCTGGATCCTGCCTGGACCGGAAGATGGAGCTGGTTGCAGATATTGTCATGTCTTGCCATGGTCTCGAAAAGCTCCAAAGTGGCATCCTTAGGATGTGATGTCATGAATCTGATGCGGTCTATGCCTGTCTTCGCAACTTCTTCAAGAAGCATCGGGAATGTGACTCTGTCAAATTCAGAACCATAGGAGTTCACGTTCTGTCCCAGGAGCATGACTTCCCTGTATCCGTCTTTCATGAGTGATTCGACTTCCGTTATGATGTCTCCTATCCTTCTTGAATGTTCCCTTCCCCTGACATAGGGAACGATGCAGTAGGTGCAGAAATTGTTGCATCCCTGCATTATGTTGACGGTAGAGAGAGGAGGAGGAGTCCTTTTCATAGGAACGTTCTCCTCAGCTATCTTGTCATCTTCTATGAGTTTTATCCTCTCCTTGTCAAAGATGATGTGATAGAGCATCTCCGGCAGATCCTGCATGTTGGTAGTACCAAAGGCAAGCTCAACGAAGGGGAACATCCTGAAAAGATCATCTGCAACGCCTTTCTGCTGCATCATGCACCCGCATACACCAACGATCATGTCCTCATTGTGCTTCTTGTACTGCTTCATTTTTCCCACATTGCCATAGATCTTGTTTTCAGCATTCTCCCTGACACAACAGGTATTGAAAAGCACCAGATCAGCCTTGTCCTTGTCCTGGGCTCTGCTGTATCCGAGGGATGAAAGTATCCCTGAGATCTTCTCGGAATCGTGGGCATTCATCTGACAACCGTATGTTTCTATATAGTATGTAAGTGAATTATCGATTATGTAACGTTCAAGTTTTTCTATATCAAAATTCTTTTCCATATATGTCTGCCTTTTACGATATTGGAAATATTATAGAATAATATCTCTGTTCATTCAATTAAGTCAAAGGGTCATATGAGAGGATAAATATATTATTTAAAAGTATATAAAAATTATGTTGACAACACTTTTTAAATTGTGTATATTAATAATCGCCTCATCGCTGAAGGGTCATCGGGGTGTAGCGCAGCTTGGCTAGCGCATCTGGTTTGGGACCAGAGGGTCGCAGGTTCAAATCCTGTCACCCCGACCAGTTTCTCAGTGTTAACACGAGACAAGGCTCCTTGGTCAAGTGGTTAAGACACCGCCCTCTCACGGCGGTTACAGGAGTTCGAATCTCCTAGGAGTCACCATTAATTTGGGCCTTTAGCTCAGTTGGTCAGAGCGGTCGGCTCATAACCGATTGGTCCGCGGTTCGAGTCCGTGAAGGCCCACAAAGTTAATGCCTCGGTAGCTCAGTTGGCAGAGCAGGAGACTGAAAATCTCCGTGTCGGTGGTTCGATTCCACCCTGAGGCACCACAGTGTGTGCTGGTGTAGCTCAATTGGCAGAGCAGCTGATTTGTAATCAGCAGGTTGCGGGTTCGAGTCCCATC
>CACZNR010000197.1 GCA_902782475.1 uncultured Eubacteriales bacterium | reverse complement strand
GTATCCTACAGTGAGAGATGAGGCCTGAGCCAAGGATCATATCAAAGAGTTCCGGATCCGGCAGAAATAATGAAGGCCACAGAGGAGGTGCAGATCTCTCTTGCGGCCTTTATTAAGACTGTATGACAGCATGTCAGATACCTATGCTGTTAAGTAAGGTGCTCAGGATACCACCAAGAAGTATCGTATACAGAGGATTCATATCATATCTCATGAATATGAAGAATGAGAGCATGCTGATAAGGACATTCTGATATCTGAAGATCCCTTTGTCAAAGAACGTTCCCATGCACATGGTGATTGTGGTCACAGCAAGGAGGGCTACTACCATTAAGCTCAGGTTCCGCAGCAGCGCCATGAATGTCCGGTTCTCATAGAATTTTTTATATACCTTTGAGAAGATAAGTGCAATCACACATGACGGGATGATGCAGCCTACCGTTGCTGCGAGTGCTCCGGCGATCCCGGCAAGCCTGTTTCCCACAAATGTGGCACAGTTGATGGCAAGAGGCCCGGGAGTCAGCTCATCCATTGCAAGAAGGTTTGAGAATTCTTCCATGGTCATCCAGTGCTTTATGTCCACGATCTCAGTCTGCACTACAGGTATGGATGCGTGGCCTCCGCCAAATGACAAGAGCTGGATCTTTATGAAAACGAAGATGATCTCCAGAAGCTTTCTCATTTCAGATACCTCGTTACGACCCTGGTTCTTATGAATGTGGCAAACAGCACGAAAATGAAAAGATAAAGAAGGGACCAGTCCGTAAACATGGCGTAGGCAAAGGAAATGACCATTATGATGTAACCGAACCATCCGCTGTATCTTCTGCTTTCGATAAAGGTCCTGACAGTTACACACAGAAGAAGTGCTGTTACGGCGGCCTGCATACCGTCCATGAAATATCTCACAAGTATATTGTCTGCTATGGAATCATATATAAGGGATACTATGAGCATGAAGACAAAAGGAGGTATCGTTGTCCCTGCCATAGCTGTGAGAGCACCTGCGATCCCTGCTATGCGGTATCCAAGGACAACACAGACATTTATGGCAATGGAGCCGGGAATTATCTGTCCAACAGAGATGAGATCCAGAAACTCTTCTTCGGAGAGCCATTTGTATCTGCGGACAAAATAGGGCTTCAATACAGCCGTTATGGCATGTCCACCACTGGTGGTGGAACTTACGATAAATATTATAAGGAAGAGCTTCCATAACTTCAGTGTCTTTTTCATCCTTATCATCCTCCTTCACTCTGCTGTCCGAACCATTCCGATAATTTTGTTATCATTAACAATTATAAATTTTACTAATGGAAAATAAAAATAATATAATAATATTGTAATGATAACAAAATGATTATGACTGGAGGAAAACATGAATCTCAGGACATTTCAGATATTTGCAGCATTATGTGAGAACGGCTGTCATGTAACAAGGACGGCAGAGATACTTCATATGGCTCAGCCTGCTGTGAGTAATACAGTAAAGGAACTGGAATCGTATTACGGGGTAAAACTTTTTGACAGGTTCGGAAAGAAGCTTGTCATCACACCTGCGGGAAAAAGGCTCCTGGACTATTCAAAGATGGTAATGTCAGGATACGATGAACTTGAAAAAGAACTGCGCAACTGGGATACCCTTGGGGAACTGAGGATAGGGGCATCCTCTTCCATAGGAGCTTACTTTCTTCCCCGTCTGCTTACAGATTTCATGGAGGAATATCCGGATCTCCTTATAACAGTGCAGATAAATGAATCTTCTGTTCTTGAAGAGATGATACTGGATAACAGGATCGATCTTGCACTTACAGAAGGCACAGTGCATCATGAAGAGATAAAGTCAGAAACTTTCATGGAGGACGAACTTGCACTGATATCATCGAGCAGGAGATTTGATGACGGGAAGATACTTACGGTGGAAGAACTTCAGAAAGTGCCTTTCCTCATAAGAGACAGGGAGAGCGGGACTAGGGAGGCAGTGTTATCGAAATTCAGGGAAGCTGGGATCCTTCCGGATATCAGGATAGAGAGCGTCAGTACAGAAGCGATACTTCAGTGTGTTTATCAAGATCTTGGGATAGCGGCCGTACCCATGAGGATAGCAAACAAGGCTCATGATACAGGCAAAGCCTCAATAATCGGATCAAAGGGGATGAACATGAAAAGGAGATATCTTCTCATCTGTCACAGGAACAAGTTCCTTTCACGTTCAGCACTGAACTTTATAGATAGATGCAGATCCTTAGAATGCAAATGATCTTCTGTATCAGAAGGATATTGCCGAAAGGAAAGGAATATCAGATCCGAAAAATGACTAATGTTAGAGAAAGTGTAACAGAAAGTTCTCATTATCAGGGGATTTCCGTAGGTCTGTTCCGGGATAAATAGAGTATAATTAGGTAGTTATGGAATGGTTCGATGTAGTAGATGAAAACGGAATACCTACCGGAAAGACTGTGGAGAGAAGTATTGCCCACAGAGACGGCATTGCCCACAGGACAGCACATATCTGGATCATAAGGAAGGGAAGTGAAGGGGAGACAGAGATCCTTCTTCAGCAGAGGAGCGAGAACAAGGATTCCTTTCCGCTTCAGTATGACACCTCTTCTGCAGGTCATATCCGTGCGGGAGATGAACCTCTTCCTTCAGCGGTACGCGAGATGGGAGAAGAGCTTGGCATAAACGTCAGGGAAGAGGATCTTACTTTTGCAGGGACATTCCTCAATAAATATGAACAGGTATTTCATGGTGAACTTTTCAGGGACAACGAGATATCATTTGTATACATATATGAGAAACCTGTGGACATAAGGAAACTTGTACTTCAGGAAGAGGAAGTAAAGGAAGTAAGATGGTTCTCTCTTTCATATGTCATTGAAGAGACCAGAAAACACAATGAGATGTTTTGCGTACCAACAGGAAGTTTAAAATTACTTGAAGGGTATCTTAGTAAGAGGGAAGAAACAAAAACAAGGGAAGTCAGACAAAATGATTGAGTATTTCAAAAGAGTATTCGGGATAATAGTTGCATATTTCAGTGAGCTTTTTGCCTATGTCACAAGAGGCGAGAAGAACAATGTAGCACCTGCAAGAGGTGCAGGATACAGTGCAAGAAGAGTAAGAGCTCCTCAGAGGAGCCTTAACCCTATACTTTTCGGAAGAGGGAAGAATTATCGTCATTTCCTTTTCTTTCCACTGGCATTCGCATGGTTT